>JAQUJJ010000191.1 GCA_028681035.1 Candidatus Cloacimonadota bacterium | reverse complement strand
AGACTTATAGCATCTCGAAGATGTTCGAGATGGATTTTTAAGTGACAGGAGACCAAAGATGAATAGATTGGATGAGAAGATCAATGAGCATTTTCAGGGCTTGGTAGTCCGGAAAGACCTGGTTAAGACCGTTAAATGCAATGCTATTGTTCCTACCTATGTGCTGGAGTACCTTTTAGGGCAGTATTGCGCTACATCCGATGAGGCAGAGATTCAGGCTGGAATCGATACGGTGAAAGGCATCCTAGAGAAGCACTATGTTCACCGGCGGGATGCTGAACTCACCAAGTCCAACGTTAAAGAAGCCAGAATCAATAAGGTGATCGACAAGATTGCGGTGACATTGAACGAGAAAAAGGACTGCTATCAGGCAAGCTTCTCCAATATGGGCATCTCTAAAGTTGTGGTTAGTACTGAGATTATTAAGAATCATCCTAAACTGCTGGTGAGCGGTGTGTGGTGCATCGCTGAAGTGGAGTATCTTTATACGGAAGACAAAGAAAGCAGCCCCTGGCTTCTAAACTCCATTAAGCCGATCCAGATGTCCAAGTTCGATATGGATAGCTTTCTGCAGAAACGCTCTGAATTCACGAGTGATGAGTGGATTGATCTGCTGATCCAAAGCATAGGTTTCAATCCCGAGACCATGAGTAGAAGGTTGAAGTTGATGCAGCTTACACGTCTGGTACCATATTGTGAGAGAAATTACAACCTGATCGAGCTAGGTCCCAAGGGAACTGGTAAGTCGCATATCTATTCTGAATTCTCCCCGCATGGTATTTTGATCTCAGGGGGAGAAGTATCAGTTCCAAAGCTCTTTGTGAACAACTCCAATGGCAGGATTGGGCTGGTGGGCTTCTGGGATGTAGTCGCTTTTGATGAATTCGCCGGACGCAAGAAGAAAGCGGATAAAGCCTTGGTAGATATCATGAAGAACTACATGGCAAACAAGACATTTTCACGTGGTATTGAAACCCTGGGTGCAGAAGCATCTATGACCTTTGTAGGCAACACTCAGCATAATGTGGCTTACATGCTGAAGCACTCTGATCTGTTTGATGAACTACCGGAGCAGTATTATGATTCCGCCTATTTGGACAGGCTGCATGGCTATCTGCCGGGCTGGGAAGTGCCGATAATTAGAGGTGAGATGTTCTCATCTGGCTATGGCTTTGTAGTGGATTATCTGGCAGAGATACTTAGGGCGTTTCGTAATTCTGATTTCTCCCCCCTGTATAGGGAGCATTTTGAGCTGGTTTCAGATATCTCCACGAGAGACAGAGACGGGGTGCAGAAGACCTTCTCCGGCTTGATGAAGGTGATTTATCCGGATCAGAAAGCTTCAATAGACGAGATTAAGGAATTGCTCGAGTACGCAATGGAGAACCGGAAACGTGTGAAAGACCAATTGATGCGTATAGACAAGACCTACGAACCTGTTCGTTTTGCTTATACTGATCATGACGGAATCCTGCATTTTGTTAAGACCGCTGAGGAGATACAATACCCACGCTACTACCATGCGAATGATTCTGCCCCAGATGACGAAAATGAGCCCACAGAGGCGTCTGAACCAGAATCTGGTGAAAGTACTCGACCCCAACAAAAAGATGCGCCAGAAACGCCCGTATTGAAGCAGGGGAATATCTCTATCCAGGATAACCAGACCGGGATATCCTATCATAGGCTTTTTGCTAAGTATCTGAAGGGCTCGAAACGAATTGAGATCAAAGATCCCTTTATCAGTGCTTTTTTTCAGGCTCGCAATTTGATGGAATTCATGGAAGTGGTGGCAGCGATCAAAACCGATGCAGATGAAGTGGAAGTGCATCTCATCACCAAACACAGTGAGTATCAGGACTCCAATCAGGATGAGTATTTCCGACAGATAGCTAGCTCCTGTAACCTGGCAGGGATTACCTTCACCTATGAGATCGACGACACAATCCATGACCGCTACATCCAAAGCGATAACGGCTGGAAGATCATCCCTGGCAGAGGACTGGACATCTTCCAACCATTTGATAACAAGGACGCCTTTGCCTTAGAGAATAGGAATCAGAGATATCGGAAGTGCCGTGCATTTGAAGTTACCTATGTGAAGTCATCATCATGAATACCGAGCAGATTCGTGATAGGGCCAGGCAGCTAATAAAGCAGATGTTTGGCGCTTCAGCCGAATTCCGTCCTGGACAGCTTGAGGCTATAGAACATATCCTGACTAAAAGTGGTCGGCTTCTTATAGTACAAAAGACAGGTTGGGGCAAGAGTGTTGTTTACTTTATTATGACCAAGATCAATCGAGAACTTGGGAAAGGTCCCACGCTAATTATCTCACCTCTCCTTGCTTTGATGCGTAACCAAATCTATAATGCCAACAAATTGGGACTTCGAGCCACAACCATCAATTCATCTAATACAAAGGAATGGAACTCGATCCAGGATGGGCTCAAGCGAAACGCGTATGACTTGTTGTTGATCTCCCCGGAAAGGCTATCCAGCCAGAACTTCCTACCCGAGATCGTGCCAGCCATGGGTAGGATAGGTGCATTTGTAGTAGACGAAGTGCATTGCATATCAGACTGGGGACATGATTTCCGCCCAGATTATCGTCGCATCAAGAGCATAGTTTCTAATGTATTTACTGGTATTCCAGTTATTGGCACTACTGCCACAGCCAATGATAGGGTTGTTAAAGATCTTGAAGAACAATTGGGGTCAGGATTTTCGGTCATGAGAGGAAAACTCAGCAGATCTGGTTTGAAACTTCAGAATATTGTATTGCCAACGATTGCAGAGAGACTTGCATGGTTGGCAGATACAATACCCAAACTAAAAGGTTCTGGAGTTGTTTACTGCCTGACAAGGGGGGACGTCTTCAGAGTATCAAACTGGTTGAAGCAATGTGGCATAAATTGCCATCATTATTGGGGTGGGGATGTGCTTGACGACAACAAACAGGATCTTAGTCCAATTCTCGAACAGAAACTGTTAGAAAATAAGATCAAAGTCCTAGTCTCAACGTCAGCTCTAGGGATGGGATATGACAAGCCCGACCTGAACTTTGTTATCCATTATCAAGCTCCAGGATCAGCTATAGCATACTACCAGCAAGTTGGCAGGGCGGGACGTGAAGTCCCTGAATCTTATGGTATTTTACTCCATGGAAGTGAGGAAGATGAGATACTGGATTATTTTATGCGAGAAGCCTTTCCTACTGAAGAAGAGGAGAAAGCAGTCATGAATTTTCTAAATTCAGTAACCGCGGCAACACAGGGACAAATCTGTAGAAAGCTCAACATGAGATCTTCACGGCTCGAAAAAGCATTGAAACATCTGCTCATTGATGGCTATTTTATAAAAAACGGTTATGATTATAGTAGAACTGTGAAGCCATGGACTTACGACCAACAGAGGAAGGATCAAGTAAAATCAACCCGCATTCGTGAAAGAGAAAGAATGAAAGTTTACATCTCTCATGAAGGTTGTCTGATGAGATTCATCGCCAATGAATTAGACGATCACACTACTCAGGATTGCGGTATTTGTGTTAATTGTAATCATGGTTTATTACCGGCTGATCCTTCACAGGGAACAGTACAGAAGGCTCTTGAGTTCTTACATCAGGATTATGTAGTTATTGATCCACGTAAAAGGTGGCCAAACAGCTTGGAACTAAGTACCAATTTACAGAAAAAACCCACGATTGTGATTCCCAAGGAAGAAGTTATTGAACAAGGCAGAGCATTGGGATATCTGGAGAATGCTGGCTGGGGAAGTGTAATCAGAAGATGCATTAAAGACAATGCACTTTTGACAGAGGATGTAGTAAATGCTGCAGTTTATTTGATAACAAAACAATGGGCACCAAATCCTTTTCCTGAATGGATTACATTTATTCCATCAGTCGGTCGGTCGAGAGTCATTGTTGATTTTGCTAACAGGCTCGCAACCAAACTGAGGATCCCGGTGTTGGATGTCATATCAATTTCGAATACATCGAAAATATCGATTCATAAGTATGAAAACAGCCAACAACAGGTAGAAAACAGTATAAACAACTGGACGGTAAAGGCATCCGTAAGGATGTCTCCTGTTTTGTTAATAGACGATTTCGTCAATTCAAGATGGACTTTAACAATTGTGGGTAGGATGCTTAGGATCAATGGGGTTGGAAAGGTATATCCATTCACGTTAGGGAGTGTAAAAGATACGAAATGATTATGGATAAAGACGCACAGGTAATATTCCTCTTAACCTACAAACACTCCAGATCGGAGTGGATTCCCCTAGCTGCTCAGGAGTATTCAAATATAGCCTACAAGATCAGAGAAATGGGATTGCCTGGACCTCAGGCCCTTTTCGGCATGAATGTTGAAGAGATAGCTAAGACAATTGCTGTTGATGAGGATATGGCTCTGAGAATCACGAAGCTTCTGGAACTAGGAGGGACTGCCTCGCTTTACACTGAACGAATATTCAATCAAGGAATAAGAGTAATTACAAGGACTGATCAGCTTTATCCTGTAAAATTCAAGATCCTGTTGAGAGATAATACACCACCTTACTTCTGCTCAGTTGGAAACATTGAGTTATTGTCTGATAGTCGAGACCCATACATTATATCTGCAAATGATATAACCAAGCTTTCTTCTGCGAAGATTCAAGGAAGAACCGATAATTTGATCTGCTTGATCGACTCTTCAAGATATATTAAACAGCTTGCAGAATGGACGAAATCATGGAACAAGGTCGTCATTATCAGTTCAATAGGTCTATTGAAGTTGATTCGTCAGCCAGCCATCAGGGAGGCTATTCAGAGTGGTAATACACTAATAATGTCTACTAATACGGTTGATGCCGAAGAGCCAAACTATCATTATCTGTATTTGTATCTAATGGCTTTTACGATATCAACTGCCAGCACGGTAGTCCACCACCTACACAATGTTAGAGTAACGCAAGTATTAGATCAAATCCGAAGCTACGAGTATCTGAAAGCAAGACTAGTTTTTGACAAGGAACCAACTATTACTGGCGGTATCGCAGTGGTCAAAGTAGCCCAATGCGAAGATGAGCAGCGTTCGGATCCCATTGGTGAGGTATCTGATTCTCGGAAAACAGAGATATACACCATTGGCCACAGTAATCATGAAATAGCTAACTTGTTGGAATTGCTTGAGCTTAACAAAATCGAAATCCTCGTGGATATTCGTTCAGTACCAAGCAGCAAATACGCTACTCAATTCAATCAACAGCAATTGAAGTTAAGCCTGAAAGATATCGGCATCAAGTATAAATACATGGGTTCTGCTTTGGGAGGTCGCCCAGAAGACAAGAGTGTCCTCAGTTCAGATGGCAAAATCATTCGAGAGTACATAGAACAAAAGGACTGGTATCTGATAGGAATTCGGGAGTTGATCAACTTGGCACAGTCTGGTAAAAAAGTGGCTTTGATGTGTAGCGAAGAGGACCCTACTCATTGCCATAGAGGTTATATTGTGAGCAATACGCTAATTGATAAAGGAATCCAAGTC
>JAQUJJ010000053.1 GCA_028681035.1 Candidatus Cloacimonadota bacterium | reverse complement strand
CCTAAAGATCACCCAATACTCGCAGCGCATGCCCTTGAAAGACAGCAGGGGTTCATGGGTTCATATCTATATCAACTGGAGCTTAACAACAAGTCCGGCATCAAGATGCAGGTCGAGATAAGCAGTACTCCTATTATTACGAACGATAAAGTAACAGGGGTATTAGCAGTAGTGCGGGATATTACTGAAAGACTGGCAGATCAGCTTGCTATACAAGAAAGCCAAGCGCGTTTTAAATTGTTCATGGATAACTTCCCTGGAGGTGCATTTATCAAGGATAGCTTAAGTACCGTTTTATATGTTAATAGGTATTTAAACAACGTACACGAATCATACAGAAAAATCGGTTTTAAGCCCCATGATATTTATCCCGATGATATTGCCGAGGCAACTATAGCTGAAGACCAAGAGACCCTTAAAACCGGTTTCCGAAATGCTGTAGAGGAAATTGTTGATAAAGACGGAAACACGCATCTATATGAAACCACTAAATTTACCATACCCAACCCCAGTGGAGAGCCTTTTATTGGCGGAATGACTGTGGATGTAACACGAAGAATGCAAGCAGAAGAACAGCTTAATCGTTACGCCAAACGCTTGGAAATCCTTCGTAGAATTGACAGCATCGTTTTGGAAACACTATCTTTTGGGACAGTGAGCCAAGAAGCTGTTAAGAGCCTTCAGGAACTTATTCCCTTCACTGTGTTAACTTTAAATGTATTAGAGGGTGAATATATTAATGTCCGCACACTATTGAAACCCGAAGGAAAATACGGATATTTGGTTGCAGGCATGAAGTACCAGCCTGATACAGAGTTTTTTGCAGAGCTTAAATCCTGCAAAACTGTTATCGTCAATGATGCTGACAAAACCTCTATATCTCAACTTATGAATATCCGTGCTGCCTTAGTTAACGACGGGATAAATTCGATTATGTGCAATGCCCTAATGGTGCAGGATAAATTTGTGGGATACCTTGGGTTTTCTTCCCCTATACTGAACTTTTTCACAGATGAGTACAAAGAGATTGCCGAAGAGTTCGCCAATCAGGTAGCCATTGTTCTGCTTCACTTGCATCTTTTAGATGAAATCAGACAGCACTCCACAGAACTTGAACAGAAAGTGGAAGAACGAACAAAGCAGCTTACCGTTTCAAATAAAGAGCTTGAAACCTTCTCTTATTCTGTAGCTCACGATTTACGCGCTCCTCTTAGAACCATAGATGGTTATTGTAATATCTTGATTGATGATTATGGGCAAGCTCTTGAAGAAGACGCACAAAAGCTGCTAAATACCATCAGAGAAACTTCGCATCGTATGGATACCCTAATCAAAGAACTGCTGGAGCTGGCAAAACTTACCCGAAATGCCCTCAAATACTCTAAAATAAACATGCTAAGCATCGCTACAGATATCTGTAATGAAGTTGTAAGAACTATCGAACCAGAGCAATTCGATGTCATTATTGATAACTTACCGGATTGTTATGGCGATATATCCCTAATCAGACAAGTATGGCAGAACTTGTTGGAAAATGCTGTAAAGTTTACCAAGCCCTGCGAACAAAGACAGATTCATATAGGATTCCAAAGGTTAGATGACACTAACGTTTATTATGTAAAGGATAGCGGAGTCGGCTTTAATATGGAATTTGTGGATAAGATATTCGGATCATTCCAACGTTTACACCGTCAAACAGAGTTTGAAGGGACAGGTATCGGCTTGGCATTAGTAAAAAAGATAATCACGCGTCATAACGGCAATGTTTGGGCAGAAAGCGAATTAGGCAAGGGGACAACCCTATATTTCTCTCTGCCGGATTCTATCAGCGATTATCTCGAATAATTCTATAGTAAGCTAAGAGTAGTTTTATCGTTTCTTATTCTGTGTTCTGCGTATAATATCCTCTAAAAAATCAGGTGGTTTGTCATTGGAGTTACAGACGTCTCGTCTGTACTGGAGGAGTAAGCGTCCCGCTTACGTTATTACGAAGCAGGCAAGATGCCCGCTAAACCAGTACAGGCGAGACGCCTGTAGCTCCTGTATGCAAGGTGCCATTTGCAATGTGCCTGAGGCTTTACATGAAAACGATTTGTGTCTGGGTTCAAGCAACTATTCAAGAGTGCGGAACTATTATTGCAACGTAGTTATTCTTACCGGTGGATTCGGTAATGTATAGTTTAATCTGGGTTTGTTTTATGTAACAGTTTGACAAGCTTATGTTTACAACCACTATCAGTGCAGACTGATACTGTTGCTAATTGAAAAGGAAAAATAGATATATATTCCTATCTGGAACAAGGAGATAGTATGAAACGTGTTTTACTGATGCTTTGTCTCGTTTTAATAACGGCATTGGCATTCTCAACAGAAACTGTGGTAGTTGGCGCAGGGGACAATTCCCTGTCCATACTCAGTTCAAACCTAAACGAAACCATCCTGCAATACAGGATAAATACCTTCGAAAAAGAAGCCGTCCAAATTGACGGAAAAGAATGGTTCCATATCCGCCTTCCCAAAGAAGGGAATGCGCAAGATAAAGGTATGCCGCAACTTCCCGTATTTAACCGCAGTATAATAATAGATAATAATGCCCGCGTGAAGATGGAAGTTTACGACATTGAGTATCAGGATATTAGGCTTCCCATAGCACCCTCAAAAGGGGTTATCAGCCGTAACATAGACCCCAAAACGGTGCCTTATACCTTTGATACTATCTATATGAGCGGTAATTTCTATCCCAAAGCCATGGCTGAACTCTCTGAGCCATACATTCTTAGAGACTTTCGTGGGATAACCATTAAGACTACCCCTTTTGCATATAATCCTGCCACCCAGACCTTACGTGTTTTCACTGCTTTTAAAACCCGCGTTTACAACGATGGCACGGATACTGTAAACATACTTAACACCAGCCGCGATGCGATATCCAGAGACTTTGCTCCCATCTACGAGAACCACTTTGTAAACTGGAATAGCTATCGCTACACTCCCGTAAGCGATGCTTATGGTAAACTTTTAGTAATCTGCCACACGAATTATATGAGCACCATCCTGCCCTACGTGAACTGGAAAAAGCAAAAGGGCATAGAAACTGAGCTGGTGCAGTGGAGTACCATCGGCACCACTGCTACGCAATTGCAAACCTATATTCAGAACCGCTATAATGCAGACCACAGCATTGCTTATGTGCAGCTTGTGGGTGACGCTCCGCAGATACCTAGCTTGGCATCCGGCGGTGGCGGCTCTGACCCCAGTTTCTCTTTGGTAGCTGGCAGCGACAACTATCCCGATATCTTTATCGGTCGTTTCTCAGCCGAAACTACTGCCCAAGTAACCACTCAAATAAACAAGGCAATTGTCTATGAAAGAGATGCAACCACCAGCGACACTTGGTTGAGCAGAGCCATGGGTATAGCCTCTGATGAAAGCGGTAGCAGTCCTGACATGGGCGAATCGGATATTCAGCACATGAACAATATCCGCACCGACCTTCTCGGTTATGGTTACACTTCGGTTGACCAAGTTTACGATCCTGGTGCTTCCGCCTCTACTGTTACCACTAATGTGAATGCAGGGCGTGGCTTTATCAACTACGTTGGGCACGGCTCCGACACTTCTTGGGGCACTACTAGTTTTAGCAGCACAAATGCAACGGCTTTAACGAATGGAAACAAGACACCCTTCATCATGGACGTTGCCTGCATTAATGGCAACTTTGTATCCATAACCTGCTTTGCCGAAGCCTGGATGCGTAATGCCAATGGTGGTGCTGTTGCCATATATGCTAGCAGCATCAACCAGAGCTGGGCTTCCCCCATGCGTGCAGAGGACGAGGTTACAGACCTGTTAATTGCAGAATCCAAGACAACTACAGGCGGACTCTATTACAACGGCTCCTGCAAGATGATGGATATTTACGGTAGCACTACAGGGTCGGACGGAGTGAACATGTTCAAGACCTGGCATATCTTTGGTGATGCCAGCCTATCCACCCGTACCAAAACACCTATCGCCATGACGGTGTCCCATCCTGCAAGTATAGTATCAGGAACCACATCTGTAAGCGTTTCCACAGGAGTAAACAACACACTGGTGGCAGTCACCTATAATAACACCATCTATGGACGTGGCTTCACAAATAGCTCCGGCAACGCAACTATTATGCTTACCAGCCCACCCGCCGGCATTGTTAGCTATACCATCACAGCCTCAGCACACAACCGCGTTACCTATGTAGGCACCATTGCTCAGACTGTGGCTTCCGGACCCTGGATGGAAGTAACCACTGCCAACTATGCTGATAGCAACAACAACGTAGCCGAATACAACGAAAGCGGACGCTTCAATGTTACTTTCAAGAATAGTGGCACGGCAACAGCAAGTAATGTAACCGCAACTTTAAGCTGTGCAACCGCTGGCATTACCCTTACTGATGCAAGCGAAACAATCGCTTCTCTTGCTGCTGGTGCCAGTTCCACAATTAACAATGCCTTCAGCTTCAGGGTTGCCAATAATATCGTGAACCAGCTTTCTGCTGCCTTTACCATCACTATGGTAAGCGGAACTAGTACTTGGACATATAACTTTAACAAGGTATTCAATGCTCCTGCCCTCAGCTTTGGCACAATGACCATTAGCGACCCCAGCGGCAACAACAATGGCAAGCTAGACCCAGGGGAAACCGTTACCATCACCATGCCCTTGAACAACAACGGTGCTGCTGCGTCTCCCTCAGGAAACGCAACCCTTAGCTGCGCCACTACAGGTATTACGGTGAATACAGGTTCGGCAAGCTTCTCTGCTATCGCTGCAACTGGAAGTACCAGCCTTAGCTTTAGTGTAAGCGCTGCATCGTCTATGACAAGTGGTACGCTTGCCAGTATGGTATTTGCCGCCACCGCCGGTGCATATACAGCCTCTAAAACCCAAAGCGCAGAAGTAGGTGCACCCACCGAGATTACAATAGGTAATGGCAGCTCTACTCAAACGTATCCAATTAACCGCTATTACAACTATTCCGCCCATGAGGCTATCTATCTTGCGTCTGAAATTGGAATAGCTGGTACAATTAAATCTATTGCTTATTACAAAGATAGCGGAACAGATGTGAATACCATCGAAGCCGTAACGGTATATATGAAGAATACCACTGCTACCAGTATGGAAACCGGTAACTATTCCACCACCGGTTACACTCAGGTATATAGCGGAACCTTCCCCAATACCGCCACTTCTGGCTGGATGGAAGTGAATCTTTCCAATCAGTTCCTCTTTGACGGAGCCTCGAACTTATCCGTGCTGGTAGTGAAAGGATATCAATACTGGACAAGCGGTTATCCTAATTGGAGATATACTGTATCATCTACCAACCTTGCCAGGCAGAATCAAAATGATAGTGCAGTCCCAACATCACTTACTGCTACAACATATCTACCCAATATGAAACTGAAGATGTTCCCCGCTGTCGGGATGCTATATCCTCCGCAGAATCTTGCTGCTACAGCAACTCATGGCTCGGTTACCCTCTCCTGGACTGCACCCGTTTCTGGAACACCTACTGGCTATAAGATATATAAGAATAGCAGCTTGCTTACCACAGTTAGCGGGCTTAGCTATACTGATACGGCAGTAACAGATGGCACTAACTATAGTTATTACCTAAAAGCTGCCTATAGTGGCGGCGATTCTGATGCCACAAGCACTGTTTCTGCCACTCCTAATATGGTAGCTCCCACCAACCTTACTGCCTCTCCCGGCAATGGTGTAATTAACCTAAGCTGGACTGCTTCCACTGGCAGAGATGCAGATGAAGCTATTACAAGTAAGGACACACGCATAAAAAGCGGTTACAAGATATACCGCAATAGCGTAGCTCTTACAACAGTTACGGGAACGACCTACCAGAACACCGGCTTAACCAATGGCACCAGTTATTCTTATTATGTAACCACTGTTTACGCCAATCCTGCTGGTGAATCCGCTGCCTCTAATACCGCAACAGCCACTCCTGCTACTATATCGTCAGTAATAATCGGTACAGGCACAAGTTCCACCGGTACATCTGCTGCCTCTCCAGTAAGTGTTTGGTATCAAAGCTTGCATGGACAGTCAGTATATACTGCTTCCGAGCTTACTGCTGCTGGCATTGTGGGACCAATCAACATCACTCAGCTTGGCTTTAACATTACCGGACTGCCAACAATAGCAATGCCCAACTTTGTAGTAAGGATGAAGCATACCACAGCCACTAATGTATCAAGCTGGCAAACTGCTTCAGGTATGGCTACTGTTTATACCAATGCCAGTTATCTACCCACTGTTACGGGCTACAACATGTACACCTTAAGCACACCCTTCCTATGGAATGGAACGGATAACATAGTGCTTGATACTGCCTTTGGGTTATTAGGCGATTACGAAGAAACAGGCACAGTGCAATATACTACCGTTACCGATGGTTATCGTTATGCCAGAGATGATGATGCAGACCAAACCTCTGTTTTCTCTGGTTCGGGATACAATAACACCACATCCTCAACCCGCCCTAATGTGAAGTTTAGCTTTGCTGCAGTGGCGACTGGTCCCGTGGTTTCAGCAAACCCCAGCACAGTTATTGCCAGTGCCTACGAAGGTGAAAACACTTCTTCCACGGTTACTATCACCAATTCTGGTAATGCAACCTTAACCTGGACTTCGAACTCTACACTTTCCACCTGGGGCACAGTCTCCCCCACCTCTGGAACAATAATAGCCGGAGGCAACACGGTTCTTACTATTAACATAAGCAGCACCGGATTAGCTGCAGCAACTTACAACTCCAATTTGCTTATCACCTCCAATGCCACCAATAATCCCAACCTCAACGTGCCGGTTAGCTTCTCCGTAACTGCCAGCCCCTATCCAGTTGGTCCTCGCTATGTAGCGGAATGGGAGCCAGCAACAGGCGCAATCATAGCTTACTCCAGTGGCTTTGGGATACCCTATTCCATGATTGCCGATCTCTCCACACGTGGTAAGCTATATGTGGTGGTAACTTCATCCAGCCAAAGCACTGCGAGTTCTGCGCTTTCCAGCAACGGCGTTACCATGGCTAATGTCCATTACATCAATCCCTCGGGAGTAGATAGCTATTGGACAAGAGACTATGGTCCCTGGACTATCTTTGATAGTGATGGCAACATGGGGATAGTTAATTTCACTTACAACCGGGTACGCCCCAATGACGACGCTCTTAACAGCATGCTGGATGATTATTTCGGGTTTGATTATTATGACCTGCCGCTTGTTGCAACAGGTGGAAACGTGATGACCGATGGCAATGGCAAGATGATGTCCACAAGCCTGATTCTTACGGAGAACGATGGTATCCAGAACTCACATGTTACCGAGTTCAGCTACACTCAGCCTCAGATTGAGACATTGGTGCAGCAATATCTGGGAGTAAACGAATACCAGTTCTATACAGACCCGCTTGCCAATTCCACCATAGACCATATTGATTGCTTTGCCAAGCTGCTAGATGTGGATAAGGTTATCATCGCTCGCGTTCCCAGCTCTCACACCAATTATGCCGCTATTGAAGCTGTGGTTGCGCAGTGGCAAACCAAAACCTCAAGCTACGGCACTCCGTATCAGATATACCGCGTGGATCAAAGCACTAATAACGAGCCATACAGTAATTCATTCATCTTCAATAAGAAAATCTACGTGCCGCAGTGGAGTTTAACTGCCTCGGCTAATGATATAGCAGCTATAGCCGTCTATCAAGCAGCTATGCCCGGCTACACTGTGCAGGGGTATTACAATAGCTCTTTCTTGTCCGACGATGCAGTTCACTGCCGCGTAAACACCATCTACGATGAGCAAATGATTCATGTATGGCATGTTCCTTTAAGCTCAGCACAAGCCTTAGGTAGCATGGCAATTAATGCAGAAATCACGCACCACAATGCCTTATCTTCCGCAGGAACCTATGTTGCTTACAGATATGCTACAAGCGGAAGCTGGCAGTATGCCCAATTAACATACTCCGCTGGAAACACCTGGACCGCTAGCGTGCCGACACCTGCATTGGGACAAACCGTTTACTACTATATTCTCGCTACAGATGCTAGCACCCGCACCTCTACAGTTCCTGTTTGCGGAGCAAGCGAGCCATACCATGTATTGGTAAACGTTCCTGCCGCCAATCAAGCTCCCACCATTGCTTTGCCCGATAGCTTCAGTTTCGATAAGAACGGCAGCTTGGAACAGAGTTTTGCATCCTATATCAACGATGCAGATAGCGATCCGCTAAGCCTATCGGTAAGTGGCAATACTAATGTGCAAGTTGAAATTGATGGTAGCACCGTTACCTTCACGGCAGCAAGCAACTGGGTTGGCACGGAAACGCTTACCTTCACAGTTAGTGATGGTAGCCTTACCGCCAATGACACTGTGGATATTACCGTGAATGTCGTTTTAGATATTCCCACACTTAGTATTCAATCTACACCTACGGGTGCAAGGCTTAGTTGGAATGAGGTGCAATATGCAAGTATTTACATCATTTACTCCTGCACAGAGCCTTATGGCGAATACACCAATGAGCTTGGCAGAACCAGTTCCTTAAGCTGGGATGTCAGCCCCACCGAGCAAAGAATGTTCTTCAGAATTGTCGCCGCACATAGCAACCCTACTAAGAGAACAAGACAATAACTGATATCAAGTATCAATAAACACCGTAAAGAGAGACTTGGCATTGCTTAAGTCTCTCTGTTTTTATTACACTGGAAAAGTAGGCATCTTGCCTACGCTACATGTAAGTCTGGAGTCGTTAACGCCGCAGTAATTAGACGCTTATCTGCATCCTCAGCGGCGTTTAGGACTACAGCGTCTCTTGCTCTGATATCTTGAACTTGACTGGAGCCTTGCCTCCGCTACCGATAATGAAAGTGTGTCCTGAAGTCCAGTGTACCGTTAAGTTATAGATGGACATGTGATTAGCAAAGGTACAAAGGACTCCAGATAGTGAGTGTGGTGTCCTTGTCGCTTAACTTTCTTTGTGCATGCGTGTTGTCTTCGAATGGACGACAGATCAAGAACATGCCTATCTAACTCTCTTAGCGACCTGGACTTCACTGATCAGCCAAGGGATATAATCTGTTAACCCTTTGGACTTATGCCATATTGAACTTAAGTTTTTCTTTAGCCACCATAATTAAACTTGAACCTCTTTTTTCACCTTGGAGGAGCAGATATCTTGCCTGCCAACCCAAGCGAGACACTTGTTATGACTACACAGGTGGGAGTCCTGCTGCTCTGATTTCTTCCTTGCTGCAATTGCCCTATCATTGCCCACTCATTGCCCTCCACATGGACAATGAGTGGGCAATGATAGGGAGATTCAAGCAAGGGTAACAGAAATATGTTTCATTATGAGTTGGGAAATCTCGATGAGTAGCTATCAAAAATGAGTTATGAACAGTCTCAAAACACCTATTATACAATATATTACGAAAATAGGCAAATCCCCATTTTTTACGCTTGCTTTTTTTGAAAATGGGGGAATGCCGTTAATAAATTAGCTTGACATGACTATGCGCTATAAATATAGTGCGTTTTTATTCAATCTGTCTTCTCTATGTATGATAGTTCATTGTATGTAGAGAGGGACAGACAGCTAAAACTAGTTAATTCCTTGGGAGGAATGATGAAAGCAAAAGTAATTTTAGTTCTAGTGGCGTTTTTTATGGTTTCCATGCTAACAGCCGCAACTGTATTTGAAGAGGATTTTAATGAAAGCAGCCCGCCTACTGGTTGGAGCATTAAGGGTTATGTTGGCACAAGCCACACCTCTACCGGAACCGCTAAAACCAATACCGACTTGTTTAAGGACGATGGAGGCAATAGCTACCTTCGCTTAACGGAAAACACCGGATGGAATCGAGCCTGGGCTTATTACACTGCTGCAAAGTTCCCTATCATGGGAGAGTGGAAGCTTACCATGGAAGTGAGAATCGGTAAAACCCATGATGGCTCTGCTAGCACTAGTGGAGCTGATGGCTTGTGTTTTGTGTTTGCCAATGCCAGCACTGTAGAAACTGATGGTGTGTTTGATCCCGCTTTAGTAGATGGCGGATATGGAGAGTTTGAAGGTGCCCCTCGTGGAAGCCAGCCCAATTTACCTGTTACCGGATCAAAGGGCTACCGTAGCGGCTTTAAGGGTTTTAGTTTTGAATTTGACCATTACAATAATGCTGGTGAGGGATCGTTTAGAGAATATATTCACTGGGTTGATCTGGAAAACTGGATTCATTCAGGTTTGGGAAAAGACATGGCAGATGATAATGGTTTTTATTACAATGACGGTTGGTTACGTTGCCAGCTTGATGCCAACGCTGGCGTAATCATATTCCGTTACAATTGGAATGGTTCAGCCTATACTAGTTCCGTAACCATGGATGCCACAGATCCACCAGTGTCCACCTGCAACGATATCTATGCCTATGATGCTTACTTAGGCATCTCTTCTGCTACAGGTGGACAATCTGCATACCACGAAGTGCGCTATTTGAAACTGGAGAAAAAGGATGAACCCCTACCCGTAGTGCTCTCATCTTTCTCTGCAAACCAAAGCTCGGTTACCAATGCCGAGATTAAGTGGACTACCCAATCCGAGACCGAAATGACTGGCTATTATATCTATCGTGGAGATTCCGATGATTTCTCCAATGCACTTGCTATCAGCCAACTTATTGACGCTAACAACACAGCCACAGAAAGCCACTACAGCTTTACCGATACTGGGCTGGGTGAGAGCGGAACATATTATTACTGGTTGGAATTACAAGAGCGAGACGGAGTATCTTCTCAGTATGGACCCAAGACGCTTCAATTCCTAGCTGGAAACGAACATGTTATCCCAGATATCCCGCTCAGCACTAGAATTGATGCAGTTTACCCCAATCCCTTTAACCCCAGCACTACCATTAGCTACATCATCCTAAAAGATGCAAATGTAAATATCTCTGTCTTCAACGACCGTGGTCAACTGGTGAGGAATATCAACGAAAACCGCAAGACCGCTGGTTCTTACAAAACTGTTTGGAATGGCATGGATAATTATGGGAATACTTGTGCCTCAGGAGTTTACTACATAAAGATGCAAGCCGGTAACGATGTAAGCATCCACAAAGCAGTAATAATGAAATAAATCTTAACCTCAATAAACCAAATATCACATTAAGGGTGGTTCAGCTTAGTTGTTGCCACCCTTTTTTATATCTAAGTGGAGAGTCTTGGAGTTCAAAGAGCCATTCCTTACTTTATATTTATCAACAACTTATAGGCTCTTCGGACTTCAATGACAAGAGGTGTCGCTGAAGTCCATATCGCCTGCAAAGACGGTAACATATCATAATTAGTATAGGCGACATGAACTCCAGACTCGCTTTCATGCCTTGTAGCGGACATTTTTCTAGGGGGGAGGGCTATAACCAAAAACGCAGGAAACGAGTTCCTGCGTTATGTTTATGGATTGATTGGATTATAGCTTTTTATGGCAAAGCCACCAGTCATAGCATTCAAAATCACCTGCTTTGGCTTGTTCCAAACGTTTCTTAGCGGTTGCTACATCCGTGGCTGGCGGAATAATCACATGGTCGCTCAAGAAATCGTTATCTGGCCAGTTGGCAGGCATGGCAACCTTATTCTTATCGGCAACTTGCATGCCCTTCACGCAGCGGAGAATCTCATCCATGTTTCTGCCCAATTCTTGGGGATAATACAGCATGATGCGAATGATTCCCTCAGCATCCACAATGAAAACAGCACGCACGGTATTGGTGCCTTTACCGGGATGAATAAGCCCAAGTTTAGTGGCTACCGCTCCAGTATCGGCGATAATGGGGAACTCGATTTCCACTTTTAGGTTTTCGTGAATCCATTCTTCCCACTTAATATGTGCGAAAACCTGGTCAACGCTCATACCGATTAGCTCACAATTAAGCTCCCGGAACTTATCATAGCGTTTCTGAAAAGCTACGAATTCGGTAGTGCAAACGGGTGTGAAATCAGCAGGATGGCTGAATAATACGAACCACTTACCTTTCATATCTGCCGGTAAAGACATCTTGCCTCTGGTTGTCTGTACTTTCATTTCGGGGAATTTGTCACCCAATAAAGGGATTCCTTGTTGTACGTTATCTGCCATTGTTTTCTCCTTCTGCCTTAGGTAAAAGGCAACTTGTATTCTTCATTGTTTATTTAGATAAGATAGCTTGTTTGATATAATAAACAAGAGAACTTATTCAGTTACGCTTATTAGCTTAGGTTTATGGAAGTTGCCAGACCTCAGCTTGGCTCAACCTTATCAATAATCTTTAGCACTGCTTCCATCAGCTTCTGTGCGTTTGGAAGCTTATTGTAATCATAAATGTAAGGCTTCCCCATGTCGCTGGCGATGCCAATATTTGGATCAAGCTCCAGCTCTGCCAGTAGATCAAGGTTCTTCTCAAATATCAGTTCGCCTATGTTGTTGCCTGCAAAGATTTCTGTAGGTTTATTGCAATGCGGGCAAACGAAATACTTCATGTTCTCGATGATTCCCAATACTGGGACATTCATCTTTTCTGCGAACGAGATACTCTTTTTAACATCTATCAAAGCAACATCCTGGGGAGTCGTTACCATTACTGTGCCATCCACTTTCTCTAGGGTCTGGATTATGGATAAGGCTTCATCGCCTGTACCGGGAGGGCAATCGACCACCAGATAATCTAGCTCTTCCCACTCAAAATCAGTAAAGAACTGCTTGATAAGTGCCATCTTTAAGGGTCCACGCCAGATAAGAGCATTATCTTTCTCTGGCAGCATGGACGCCACTGTAAGCACACTTAGATTGGAGAGCACCTTGATTGGCACAGGCATATCACCAGCTTCATTCCAAGACAAGGGAGTTCCTTCGATATTCATTAACTTGGCAAGGGAGGGTCCGTGTATATCCACATCCAGCACACCTACCTTTTTCCCCTGCAAAGCTAAACCATAAGCCAGATTTACGGCGATAAAACTCTTACCGACTCCACCTTTTCCGCTCATCACCACTATTCGGTGTTTAATTCTGCTCAGGTTGTCTTTTAAGTTTTGATCTTTCTTTTTGTTATCTTCCATTTAATCCACTCTGCTACTTTTCTAAATCCGCAAGCCTTTCACTTACCCAGTTCAGCAGTTTTTCTAACCTGCTCTTTTCTTCTTGAAGTTCGTCCTTTTCGTAGGGATAAACTGCATCACTATTCATTGGCTCAGCATTTTGCATCCATCCTCTCTGTCCCAAACCGCGCCCAAAGCCGCGACCACGTCCAAAACCGCGACCTCCACCTTGGCAGCGTCCAATTCGTCCGCAGGGACCTAAGCCCCTTCCCAGACGTCCATCCCCGAAGGGTCCTGTTCCATCATAATTAGGCATTTTTACCTCCTTTAGGTATTCTGCTGATTGTATTCATTATTACTCTTAAAATATGCACCCAGTCATTTTGGTTGCGATTTACCTTAGCTGGTACTCCTCGCCGAGAAGTAGTAAGCGATCGAATCACTCTTCCACAAGTGCCAAGACCTCTTCCCGAGCGTCCATCCCCATAGGGACCTGTTCCATCTTGATTAGGCATGATAAGCTCCTTTTGTTATAGCCACTATCTACATCTGCGGCAGCGACGGCAGCCCCTAAGAAAGCAGTCATTCAAATATATGAGTGCTTTTGAATTGCATTTGGGGCATACTAATTCATTTCTTTCAGAAGTATTGGACGTGGAAAACTTGTATAGACAGTCCTCACAATACCAATGCGCATCCTGAACAGATACGTTTCCACCTTCAATCAGCAGGCTACGTCCTTCCACCAAAGCCTTAGCCAGCTTTTTACGGGCAGTTTCATAAATCCTGGTGAAGGTGGGTCTGGAAATATTCATGGTGCTTGCAGCCTGTTCATGGATCATGTTTTCGTAGTCAATCAGGCGTAAAGCTTCATATTCTTCCAGATTCATGCTCACCGCTTGCCGCAGATTGGCCTTCATCCAGATAGGGCGAAAACCCTTGATGATAGGCAAATCATCCAGCGTGCGCAGTATTTTAACGCGAGGCATGGCTTAAAACTCCTTAAGTTCCTTCTTCAAATAAGCATCATAGGCTGCTTTAACGGTCATTCCGCCAGCTCCTATGTATATTTTTAAGGGGAACTGCTTTAAGACCGCCGCTGCATTCTCTCCGGGACCATTGCCGGTAATCAATACATCGGGCTTGATATCAAACAGTGCTTTCGCTGTTTTGGTGCCTGCTCCATGCGCCACGCCTTCGATATCGGTGTTATCCACCGAGGATAGGCTTTTAGTCTCTTCATCATAGGTAAGGATATATTCTGTTCTGCCAAAACGTGGGTCCATCAGTGATTCCCACTCTATTCCTTTGGTAGTAAATGCTATTTTCATGTTTTCTCCTTAGTGCTTAATTGTTTAATCTGTTTCCAGTTTGCCTTCAGCAGAGCTGCAAGAGCTGTATCTTGATATTCGATAATAGTTTGCCCAATGGTCATCGCTTTCGTAAAAGCTTCGTCGTAGGGCAGATTGCCGATATGCACGATATTGTTTTGGCTTAAAAAGCTGGCTATTTGTTGGGTGACAGTTTTATTGAGGTCTGCCTTATTGATGATACACCCGGAAGGGATATGAAACATGCGTACCAATTCTGATACCCGTTTCAAATCGTGCAAGCCAGAAACGGTGGGTTCTGTTACCAGCACCACAAAATCTGCTCCTGATAAAGAGGCTACCACAGGGCAGCCGATTCCCGGAGAACCATCTACCACCACATATTCCTTACCAGTATCTTGTGCGATTTGCTTAGCTTCTTGCTTCACTTTGGCTACCAGTTTGCCGGAATTATCTGCTCCGCTACGCAGCCTGGCATGCACCATGATGTTGCCAACCTTAGTTTCAGAGATGTACATTTTGCCCACATTTTGCTCCACCATGTTTATCGCCTCTGCGGGACAAACACGGGCGCAGTATCCACAGCCTTCACAATCTATGCGGGATACCTGATACCTTCCATCTTCCAAAGTTATTGCATCAAAGCGGCATATTTCTGCACACAGCCCACATTTAACGCATTTGCTTTGCTCTATTTCAGCAGCATATCCGCTGAAGAAATCCTCTTCTTTTTTTACTACCGGCTGCATTAAAAGGTGCATATCGGCAGCATCCACATCACAATCTGCCACCACGATATCTGCACCGCCGAGAATAGCGAAGGCAGCGGTGATGGAAGTTTTGCCGGTTCCGCCCTTTCCGGATATTACTACTATCTCTTTCATTTTGCCGTTTCCTGCTTGCTAATTATAAAGTCGGCTATAATCTGCATCTGCGCTGCAAACTCATGCACCTGCGGATATACCAATTCACCCCGCGAATAAAGCTCTGCTATTTTGCGATCATTAGGCAGCTTAGCAAGCACCATAATGCTTTCTTGTGCGCAATACTTCAGCACGTCATCATTACCGATGCCAAACCGATTTACGATTACTACGAAATCCTTTTTTATCTCCCGCATTGTTTCGATTGCCAGTATCAAATCGTGCAAACCAAAGGGTGTTGGCTCTGTAACTAGCAATATCAGATCAGCACCTTTCGTAGCTTCTATTACCGGACACGAAGTACCCGGAGGTGCATCGTAGAGTTTAAGATAACTGGCATCGAACTTACTATCCACATAGACAAGGGTTTGCGCAATAAGTGGCACCGCTTGTTCCTGCCCGATATCGAGCTTGGCTTCCACAAAGTTTAGCTTAGCGGCGGTGGAGTGTTTTAGCTCGCCCATTTTTTCTGGCTGCATGGGCAGCGCATCTACCGGGCAAAGCTCACTACATGCATAACAACTGTGGCAAAGCTCTGGAAACACCATCACCCTGTCCCCCAGTTTCAGCACTGCATGGAAATTGCAAACTTCCTGGCATTTACCGCAAAGCGTGCAAACTGCCTTATTCCACTGCGGAATCATTTTATACATTGTCTGTTGGTGGATTTGTTTACCCTGAATGAACAAACCAGAATTAGGTTCTTCCACATCCAAATCGCAGAGTACAACCGAATAGTTCTCTGCCATATACATGGCTAAGTTTGTGGAAAGGGTAGTTTTGCCTGTTCCACCCTTTCCACTGGCAATAGTTATTTTCATGGCTATATCTTAATGATCACAGAGGTTATTACCCGATTTAAGCTCGGAATCTATGTATTTCTGCACCAGTTCCGTTAAAGGAATATCCGGAACACCAATAAAGACTTCAATGTTGTTTTCGGTAAATAGGTCCTGCGCTCTTGAACCCATACCACCAGCAATAATTGTTTCGCAACCCAATTCTCTCAGGAACTTGGGGTGAGAACCTGGCTCGTGCGGCGGAGGAGTTATCATCTCTTCTTTCACAATCTTGCTATCCACCACGTTGTAGATAGCGAATTTTTCACAATGACCAAAGTGAGCACTAAGCACATTGCTAGTAGTAGGTATCGCAATTTTCTTGTCCATGTAGGTCTCCTTTATCTGAGTCTTAAGACTCTATATTTTACATTAAGGCTCTATGCTGCGTACCTTGCATCACTTTTATCAACGCTTGCTTGTTTTCAGCCATAAAGCCATATCAGCCAAGCCATAATGATAAAGATGAAACAATATCCAATAGAGCATATGCTCATTTTAAAAGCACCCATGTTTTGTCAATGTTTTTCTTGAAACACAGAAAGTTTCCTTTTCAGGAGACTGTTCAATTTAGCTCAAGTCCACTTATAGTGGGTGATTGCATCTATGAGCTACTTTGCTGCATTTTGGACGTGTCACTTGCTTGAATTGCCCTATCATTGCCCACTCATTGCCCTCCACATGGACAATGAGTGGGCAATGATAGGGGGATTGGAGCTACAAACGTTTCGTCTGCACTGGAGGAGTAGGCGTCCCGCTTACGTTGCTACAAAGCACGCAAGTTGCATGATTGCTTTACATTCTTAGACTTCCCCCAAAAATTAATAGGAACACAGATTTAGCAGATTAAACGGATTTTTGCGGATTAGTTTAGGTAAATCTGGAATAATTTAGCAATTGATTTTGCTTTTTTAACCGATTTTAGTTATCACACCTTGTTCTAATATCTGTGTTAATCCGTTTATTCAGCCCAATCCGTGTTCCTACTCAATCTGTTTCACCCAAAACATTGCTTTCCCGATAATGGAGAAATACCTATACAGAAAAATGCTATTGACAAGAAACTAAAACTCAGTTACATTATAAGTTATAGGCTTATTTTGAGCAAGCGATCTAAACGACAATAACCTACAAACAGCCACCTACTGAGGTGACAAAATGGAGGAAATATGCGTAAAGCATTATTGGTAACCGTGCTGTGTGTGCTGCTAACCGGAGCCTTCTCGTTCAGCAGCAATGGCATATCTGCATCCGTCGCAAACGATAAACTAAACCCCAAACTTTCCATCATCAACGTGCCTTCGAGCAACCCAAAAGAAGTTATGGCACTACCCGTAAGCAGCCATTATGCTCCTAAAACAGGTACCCCGCCCGTTCTGCAGTTGGAGTTGAATCTTGATGGGCAAATGCTCTTAAGCTGGGCTGCTATTACCGGTGCCACCGGGTATAATATCTATTATGCTGAAATTCCTGATCCAATTGAATCAGATGTATGGATGCTTCTCACTACCCTGCCCTCTGGGACCTTATCCTATCTGGTTAATCCTGATCAGCCGATGTATTTCTATTATGTTACAGCCCTGCTCCCAGAGGATAACCCCCTCATCCTGGTGGAAGGTGGTGCTTTCAATAACGGAACCTCTGATGTAACCATTAGCAGCTTCTACCTGGATAAGTATGAGCTTACGCAGGATGAATATGTGGCGGTGATGGATACTAATCCTACCTCCGGCTATGGTAACTTCGGTGTTGGCAGCAACCATCCTATTTACAATGTATCCTGGTTTAATGCCATCGAATACAGTAATCGGAGAAGTATGCAGGAAGGGCTTACTCCTTGCTACAGCTATAGCACTTATGGCACCAACCCTGCTTACTGGCCTGGAGGCTGGAACACCAGCAATGCCAACCACACAAATGTAAGCTGCGACTGGACAGCCAATGGCTACCGTCTGCCTACTGAAGCTGAGTGGCAGTTTGCTGCCCGTGGTGGAAATCAGACGCATAATTACACTTACAGCGGGAGCGATGACATCGATGCTGTGGCGTGGTTTTACAATAACGCATGTGCTATGGGAATATTCTATCCAGATTACGGTGTCCACACCGTAGGGACCAAACTTGCTAATGAGCTTGGTCTTTATGACATGAGTGGTAACATCTGGGAATGGTGTTGGGACACCTATGGCAGTTACCCGAGTGGTTCACAAAATAATCCTACAGGTGCAAATAGCGGGCTTTACCGTATGCTGCGCGGTGGTGCCTGGAATCACAATTCTAATTTCTGCGAGGTTTCCGATCGGTACTACAACGAGCCGGCCAACTACTACTACAACATAGGTTTCCGCGTCTGTCGATCCGTAGAAAACTTCGTTTTAGTGAATGGCGGCACATTTAATAACGGCACTTCTGATGTAACCGTTAGCAGCTTCTACCTCGGTAAATATGAGCTTACCCAGGATGAATATCAGGCGGTGATGGGGACTAATCCTGCCTCTGGCTACGGTGAGGGCAGCGACTATCCCGTCTATAATGTATCCTGGTTCGATGCCATCAAATACAGTAATCTAAGAAGTATGCAGGAAGGCTTAACTCCTTGCTATAGCTACAGAGTTCAAGATTTCTACTATACAAATCCTGCTGACTGGCCAAGTGGCTGGAATACCAACGCTAACCAAACTAATATAAGCTGCAACTGGGCAGCCAATGGCTATCGCTTACCTACCGAAATGGAGTGGATGTATGCAGCTAAGGGTGGAAACACTGACCCGCCTAACAACTACACTTATAGCGGCAGTAATATTGTTGGTGAAGTAGCTTGGTGTTCACCCAGTTCTGGTAGCACCCACATTGTAGGCACCAAGCTTGCCAATGAGCTTGGATTATACGACATGAGTGGCAATGTGCATGAGTGGTGTTGGGACATCTATGGCGACTATCCCAGTGGAGCTCAGACTAATCCACACGGTGCTACAATCGGGACTACTCGTGCGCTACGTGGCGGTGGCTGGAGCTACCTTGCCCTCGTCTGCGCAGTTACTTACCGGTCTGGCCAAACTCCGGTCAACAACCACTCAGGTATTGGTTTCCGCGTGTGTAGGATATCCGTGCGTTAGCAGAACTGAAAATGCACTTCAGTTCTTAAGATTATAAGGAAGCAATGGCTCTCACAAAAAAAGGAGTATCTTATGAGATATGTTATAATGCTGATCGTCTTTGGAGCTTTAGTTACGAGCATCTTTGCTACTGAATTGCAAGTGGGTATAGGTCAGGAATATGCCACTATCAAACTGGCTATGTTAGCTGCCGTAAATGGAGATATTATCACGGTGCATGATGGCTCTTACATCAGCGGTGTGAAAGTGAACAAAGAAGTGGTGCTGCGCTGTGGTAAAGCAGGATATTTACCACGCCGCTCTGCTTGTCTCCTCTTTTTTAACCCGTGCTGACATAGGGTTATCCAACTTGGCTACTTGCTTATAAAAACAACTTGCTGAATAAGATAGCTATGGACAAAGCCCAGGAATAACTGAGGAAAGTTCCCACCAGAAAGTAGTTGCTAAAATGAGCTGCGCCTCGCTCCGTTTTGTCGTTCTGAATTTCGGGAAGACGGATTAAAGACTTTGCCGCAATTAGAAAGGCAATTAACTCGTAATGCCCTATCAACACGGCAATGGTAATTAAAAAGCGTTCACTTATCCCGATCACCGTAGAGGCACGTGTCTGCTCTTCGTCCAATTCGGTTTCGCTATCCAACACTCCGTTGATTGCTGCGCCCGTAAAGTACACTCCGCCAAAGACATTGATAATAAACAATGCACTGTATTTGAAGAACAATTCGGGAGGGATGGTATGCAGCAGGTTCGTCAATAACTGATGATCTGCTGCACTTAGCTGCGCTGCTGCCAGCAAGATAGTAATCCCGTGTAACATCTGATCACCAATAAACAACAGCCACAAATGCCTGCCAAATAGCGGCTGAGCCAAACGCTTGGCGTAATCTACCACTCCATGCAGGACAGCCAAGATAAACAGCCAGAGTATAACCTTGGCAGACAACAGGTCAACTAAACACATCAGCATTACGCAAAGATATATACCGCAATGTGTTGCCAGCCCCTTGAAACGATGCTTATTATAGATAATCCACTTATTTTGCAGCAGGAAATCACTAACAAAGAGGGCAAATATCAATCGCCAGAGTAGCATAAGCCCCCCCTTAATCCGCAATTTAAGGCGCGGCTTGGCAAACAGAAACACTTAGCAGCAATCAATATAGGTTGCTTTAGCAATAAGCAACCGTTTAAGGGTGCTGCTTTAGGTAAGCAAACAAGTCCCAGATATGTGCTAACCTTGCGCATAAAGCTCTGTGTTCTATTTACCTGTAACATTCTCAAAGTAGTCCATCGCTTGGGAGATTAGCTCCCACTGTGCACTTTTAAGCAGTTTATCCACATTCTGGCGGCTTACCTGCAAAATGGCTGCAATCTGGCGGGAGTTACCTTGGGTAAATGCGTGGGCTATGGCATTGCGCTGCGTGAGCGTCCAGCCTTGTTCGATGCTATCGCAAAATGCCAGCATGGTATTTAAGGCGTTGGTAAGTGTTTGCTTTTCATGCACAACCGCACTAAGCCTATTTTTAAAGTTTGCTTGGCTGAAGCTATTCATCGCACTGCGCGCATGATGATAAGCACTGCCATCCATTTGGTAGCTGTTGTCGCCTACTATGCTTCTGCTGCCAAAGCCAATGCCAGCTCTAAAACAAGGCATGGGTTCTATGCTGCTGAGGGCGAGGCGATTGCGGAACATGAGAAGAAAGCGATAAAAATACCGTGGTGCTTCGAGGCTGAATTGGAATTCGTCCCCCTGGATAACCGAGAAGGAAAGATAGTCTGCTTTGGCTTGGGGAATTGCCATACAGCTATCCCTGAATGCAAGCCGCAAATCTGCATCCAAAACCTGCCTCTGCGCATCGGAATAGGTTCGTGAAGCTATGATGTCACAGGTTAAAACGGCTATCATGCTCTGTCCTCTTTCGTTAATAATCTTTATTGATGCAACTAAAACAGTTTGCAGATGGGTGTCAAGAATTTTGCTTGCATGGGTGTGGGATAAGGTATGTTGAAGCCTGTAAAGAGTATAGAGTATCAAGTGAAATTGCAAATAGTATCACTTTCGTTACAAATCGCCATTTATGGTGAGACTCCAGTATCAACCTTTTTGCAAATCGGTTTCAACCTTTTTACAAATCCAGTATCAAGGTTTTTACAAATCCAGTATCACCCTTTTTGCAAATCGCAGATGAAATGGACAGCAGATTTGATTCTATAAAAAACGTGGAGAGCACCGGGCGGTGTCTCCACGTATCGGAGGGCATTCTATGTAGGGTCTGTAGGCTATAGGCAGTTTCTTTTATACCTGTATTCTGTCAAGAAGCAATGTCTCGTTTATCTTATCGTATTGCAGAGAAAGGACTTGACCACGGTTGCCACTGGTTCTGTGTAGAACCATTAATCAACAGTCGGGTAACCGAGAAGGAGATCAAGATGAACAAGCAAGACAAGAATGGCAAAGACAAAGCAACACTGGAGGAGATGGTCACATCAGGCAGCCAACTTATTCTGATGCATGAGGATGGGACGGAGCAAGCAGTCGAAGAGATGCTTGAGGACGATCCATTAGCCAACGCATATCACTACAAGAACTGGTGGAATCAGTTCCGAGGCCCCTGGCTGCAGTCGGAGAAGATGACGGTGGAAGAGATCAAATTCAAGGCTGATGATGCTTGGGAATGCGGAGACTATAAGGAAATGATTAACTTGATGGCAGAGCTTATATGCAGGTTGGAAAAGAAGTAATATTAAGGAATGGGCATTAGCCTGATCCCACAAACCCGGTTCTGCCGGGTTTGTCTCTTGGGGTGATTATTGGGCTGGTTTTAGTAGGCTAAGGCGATCAATTGATATCTTGCTTGTTCTGCATCGAAGTTATTGCCGATGCCGATGGTGATGCTTATCTGGCTGCCATCCTGCTTGATCTCGGAGATATAGAGGAAGCAATTGCACTGGTTGGTTAAGAGGATGTGAGGGACAGTAGCGTATTCCTTATCCAGCTTATGATTGATAAAACGATCGTCTCTACAACCGGCAGGGCTGCTTTGAGTATTGTCGCCTATGCCTTTGTCTTGATCCTGAAGCTCGTATTGAAGCTTGGAAAGCGATAATAGGCCGTCTTGCAGATGATTGGTGGAGATCGCTGCATTGGCGATCTTGCTTCCGGTAACGACTCCATCTTCTATGTGATTGCCATAGATACAGTTGTTCTGTAATCCCCTGGCATCGAGCTTCCCGATCGTGCAGGCCTTACCACTGAACTGACCTGTTGGATTACCGAGATTGTCCCAGAGTTCATAGAAGCCGCAGTCTGCCTCAGTTTCGATACCGATCTCATAGTATCCTGAATTGGGGGTTGTTTCGATCAGTTTCTTGCCTTCCGACCAAGACTGTCCCGGTCTGAGCAAACGGATATCCACTCCGGATTGGGGTTTACGCTCTGTGCCTTCCATAGTGTAGTAACTGATAGCGAATTTATACATGTATGCTCCTGTTATGCTCTTGTCTAATTCTGGTTGGGCGGGTTAACCGTCTCGTCAAAGTCGGTGATAATGATGATACCGAAGTCGATGTAGCCGGGTGAGCCGATGTATCTTGATTCAAGTGAGAACTTGATCTTGGTAGGGAACTCATGCAGGTCATCCGGACACTTGGGCAGTTGGGCTATGGTAACGGGGAACTGGTGTTTCACTTCATTATAGGCTGTGTATTCCAGATAGAGCTTGCCGGGGCCGAGCAGGTAAGTCATCAGTGTATAATACTGCTGAGGTTCGAGGACAGCTTCCAGATCGAAGGAGTCCTCACGGTAGGCTTCTCTTCTATGGATGTAAGTGGGGTCGTAAGCATTTTCTTTTTTCGCTGTGTTCCTTTAACGGGGCGTATTTGGTTATACCCATCTTGAAGTTGATATGATGATCCTTGGGATAAGTAGTGAGTTTGAAATAAGCTAATGCAGAAAGGGCTACCTCATTCGAGGCAGCCC
>JAQUJJ010000190.1 GCA_028681035.1 Candidatus Cloacimonadota bacterium | reverse complement strand
GAGCCATCTTTGTGGCGAATACGATACTCTAAGCCAGTTTGCTTTTCTTTGGTGATAGCTGCTTGCTTTAGATACTTCACGCAGTTATCGTAATCGTCTGGATGTACTGCGTCCTTGAATGAAAAAGGCTTTTCAAGCTCATCTTCACTGTAGCCAAGTAATTTAACTCGGTTGGAGGTAATGGAAAGAAACTCTCCCTCAGAAGATATGGAGGCAATAGTCCCATTTGCTATCTCAATGTAGGAGTTATAAAGCAGCAAGTCACGCCTTAGCTCGGCATTTTCCTTCCTAAGGCTTTGGATTTCATCTGCCAGCGCCGTCGCCTGCTTGGATTCCTGAACCTTGTCTTCATCCTTATGCATCCCAATTGCTCCTTATACAAACTTCATCCGATATTGAATGAAGTGTTTATTACAAAATAAGCCTAAGGTCAGTTTGAGACAAGTAATCAATATTGTCAATATAATTCGCATAGGTTTCTTTGGAAAAACAGGAACACTGTAATCCGTCATTGGGAACTTCAAATTGTAATCACGTGGACATATGAAGTTTTGGTGATGGAAATTTAAGTTTTCAGTGAAGGTTTTCATTGATCTGAGTTTCAAGGGAAGAACAACGATAGAGCCATTTCAATCACTTGGAGGATAGCAGTATAAATCAAGCCAGAAAAAGGCTGCGTCTCTCATCTGCGGAAGCAAAAGTGAGGCTTAAGCGGTTGCCTTCTATAATCAGAGCAAGGTTTTGCGGTGTCTCTAAAGCAGAAGGAGCAATATGGAAGAGATAGGGATTTAGAGGATCTCCCAGCATCTGGTTATTCACGAAGGGAAGAATCTCGTCCGTATTGCATATCTCTCCTGTATCAGCTAAGTAAACCTTGTAGCTAAGGGGCTGATTTAGCACGTTGGAATACTGCGTAAGGAAAAACACCCAATGGTCTATCACATACACTGGAACGGCTATACCACGGCATTCGCTGCCATAAAACGCACCCAACATTATGTTTTGGTCGTTTAGCTGCACTCCATTTGCCAAGACTACGGAGGTGATATTCGAGGTATATTCATAATCCCGTGGGTTCACATTTCAACCACTAAGATCACGCATCCGCTGCAAAGCTTTGGCGTAAGTATCCACCAGGTCTGCCCTTGGGATAACGTAATTCGGATAGGTGAGGCAAACATCTTTAAGCGACGCAAAACAAGCATTGCTATTGCAAGTAACTACATCACGGCAAGGACAAGCGTAAATTTAGCTTTGTCTTAGGCTCAAGTTCAATTAGAGTGGGTGATTGTATATGTGGGCTGCTTGGCAACTAGTTTAGGCTGTTCAATTTTAGTCCCTTTAGGGATGATCGGTATTAGCGACGGGTTTTAACCCGGCGGTAAAATGCAGATTGATAGAAAAGCCCCATCGGGGCGACAGGTGGCTTTTTCTTTGCGTTAATACTTACAAACATATATGACTACATCTGTCGTCCCGCTGGGACTAGCAATGTTCTTTTTCTCCATTGTCGCCGGGTTAAAACCCGTCGCTAATACCTTTTGTCCCGCTGGGACTTCTCTTTTACATTTTTGGTGATCAAGTCTCCTTACCCACCATAAATGAACTTTAGCTTTGTCTTATCTCCTATAGGGTTACATATATCAAGCGTGTTTCTTGCAGAATCAGGGCAGGGGTGTATCCATTGCTCTGATGCGGTAGAATCTGCGATTTAAGGCAGCCGTACCTGTCCAGGAATTAGAGCTTGTCGTGTCTATCACAGCAAAACCTGTGTCAGGTTCAGAGGATGCTTCGATTTGATAACTGAGAGCTCCTGAAACTAGGTCCCACCGGAGGGTCAGCGCAGTCCCCGCGATGCTGATATTTACATTGGCGGGGATAGGGAGATCAGCATTATACAAGTAATTGAAAGCATATGAATACACCCAAACAGGATAACCATTTACCTTCAATTTGTAGTAGTTATCTGTACTAGGAGTGAAATGAAGGTCGTAGTTCCAGTTCTCCCCGCTGTCATTATCCCAAGCCAGTTGAGTGTTTCCGTCGTCTTCATAGAGGTAGATACGGGTGTCGCAATTCGTAGAACTCATAAGAGTCCCAGTAGAATAGAAATTGTAGCTCAGTCCTGCAGTACCGTAAAATCGGTACCAGTCTGTTTCACCGGGGCAGTGTAAGGTGTGGTCTTGGGTTTGGAGGGTGGAAGTCACATCTATTGTTGTGCACTGCGTAGCCGAGTTATCTGGCTCATACATATCAGGAGGGAGGCTGTAGATAAAGTTAAAGGTATAGTATCCAGTAACTCCTGAAGTACCTACCACTTTCAGCCTGTAATAGTTATATTCGATTGGCGAGAATTGAATATCGAAGTTGTTGTCAGTTCCATCATTGTCGTCCCAATCGAGCAGATTGCCATCTACATCATACAGATAGACCTGGGTATCGATGGTGGAGGTGGAGTAAAATCGGTAGATCCGGTTGGGCCAACCCGCAAACTCAATCCAATCCTGGTCGGTGTTGCTGTGCAGGGTGTGGTCTAGGTGCGCAAGTAGGGGAGATGGACTTATGACGGTAAACCAAGGGGGGGGCATATCATCGGGTTCGTCGAGGTCAGGAGGTGGTACTTCGGAGTAATAAAACCAATAAAATCCTGTGGCTCCTGCATTACTCACCACTTTCAGTTTGTAAAAGCCATCTCCGGGAAGCTGTGTGCGAAGATAGAAGTTGTTGCCATCCCCATCATTATCGTCCCAATCGACCTGTGTGCCAGAATCATTATACAGATAGATCTTGGTATCGATGCTGGAATCAGAGTAGAATTGGTAGAACCTTTCGCTATAGCCATAGAACCTATACCAATCCATGTCGGTTGCATCGTGTAGAGTGTGGTCCTGGCTATTGCTTAAGGTGGAGATAGGGAGATAAGTAAACAGAGAGGCGGAGTTATCCGGCTCATAGATATCAGGCTTTGGATTTAAGCTGTAGCAGAAATCATAATAACCAATTGGGGTTGTGGTGCCGCGTTCGAGTCCATTAGCGCTTCTCACCATAAGTTTGTAGTAAGCATCAACGTTGGGAGTATAGACCAGCCAGTAATTGTAGCCGTCCCCGGAATCCAAGTCAATCCACACAATGGTTCCATCATCCGAATACACTGCCATGTCAGTATCAATTGTACCGGTGGAGTAGAAAAGATAAGTTACCCCAGCAAGACCATAAAAGCGGTGCCAGTCAAAGTCTGTATAGGTGCTTAGGGTGTGATTCTCTATCTGGATATCTCGTGTGGGCGTTATTGTGGTGAATTGGCTGGCGGTATTATCCGGTTCATAGCTGTCCGAATCAACTCTTTGGTAATAGAGGTCATAAGAGCCTACCTCGCCTGCCACTGCGCTGAGAACCTTAATAAAGTAGGTAGTAAAATAATCGATGGTTATAGTGAAGTCAATTTTATCCCCACAAATTAGACCCGTGTCGATATCAGCAGGCGTGAGGGTTCCATCATTATTATTTCGCTTGTACACCTGCACTTGCACAGAGACATGGCTAGCATCCCTGACGGTATAAATGTGGAATTTCTCGCCCAAACTCCACATATGAAAGGCAACCCAGTCCAGATCGCCTGCCACGTGGATGGTATGTTCTAGGAGCTGGGGGACCACATCTGCCTCTAGGTATGTTGCTTCGAAGGCGATGTTATCCGGTTCATAGCTGTCCGGATTCACACGAGTAGGCTCTCTGGTTTCAGAGCTAAGTTCGTTATCCAAGATCTGTGCTTGGGGCTTGCTATCTGGAAAAACGGCAAAAACAGGTAGTATTGCTGCTACCATAAACAGCAGGGATAAGAAATACTTGAGCTTCGTTTTCATTGTATTCTCCTTTAGGGTCTTATTTGTTAGATTACTTCTCCCAAGGGCAGTGCTAATGCTCTCGGATTTGGGATCAATTGGGCAATTTATGTAACTCATTGTATATGCTCACAAGCAGAAAGGTTCATGATGCTATTCACGGTCTGATAGTGGTAGTTTTGCAAGGTAGCAACGATGTCCTCCAGACCGGGTTTGAGGATCAGGACTATGTTCGTTTCGCTATCTATCTCTTTGATCGCATTAATCAGCAGGATGTCTGAAAGCGTACTTATCTCCAGAAATACTTTCGCACAGGTTTTCTTGCTGCAAGCTGAGAGCAGCTTGGTGCGAGTGTCTGTAAATAGAGGCTCATAAGCAAGATTCTGAAAGTACTCAGTCAATTCATTACTTTTCACGCTCTGAGATAGATATACGATTACTTTATTCATGGTCACCTCAAGCCTATATATTGCAATTCAAGAGCCAAAGCAGATGCTGCCAGTTAAAAGCTTGTTAATGAACTACATAGCGGTGTTAATGAGCTTGTGAGCCGAACGATATCGGGCAGCTTGAATGCAGGGTGATTTGTGGATAAGCTATCGTATCTTGCTGTATTATGAGTGTCTTAGCGCTATATCCGAAAGCGTTCAGCCCAGTGAACGCTTTCGGTCGGCTGGAGTTCAAAACCCCTAAACTGTTCAAATCTAATAGCCATATTATGCTACTTATGTTATATTCGGAAGGAAAAACAGGACGGAATCTTTATAAATGTGGTTTTGCCCATAGTCCCATCGGGACGATATTTTAGATAGAAAAACGTATCCACGCAAAATGTGAGCCCTGTAAGGGTGACACATCAGATGTTGGACAATGTATCACACGCATTCCCAATCCACCAATATGCCGTCCCTACAGGACTCATTGGGTGGTTTGGGTATTGTTTTCTATCTAAAATGCCGTCCCTACAGGACTCATTGGGTAGTCTGGGTATTGTTTTCTATCTAAAATGCCGTCCCTATGGGACTCATTGGGTGGTTTGGGTATTGTTTTTGGCTCATGTTCAATAAGAGTAATGTTAACTTCATTTTAGCAATCATCGTTATTTCCACCTTCCTTGCATTCCCATAGCAGCGACGGGTTTCAACCCGGCGTTTAGAGGAAGTTGATAAAAAATAAGCCCCATCGGGATTTTGAGGGATTCTTCATGCTGAATATAGCGATATCTCCAAGCTAAGCTATCTGTTAATTATAGATAGAGCTGGCATTCCCTAAAAATATTAATGGTCATACGGATTAGACGGATTAAACGGATTGTCACGGATTGTTTTAAGGCAAACCTGATACAATCCAACTGTTGATTTTCCAATTCTCCATTTTCATAAGCTTATGCCCTTTGTTTTTGATTCTTTTTGATCCGGAGCGCCACGAAGCGTTGCATGGGAAGTTGGTGAGAATCCAACCCACCCAATTGTCCGTTCAGGTGTAAGCCCAGGAGATGCCCGTAACCGTAAGGTATAGGGTAAAGCTCTCCTATGGCGGTATGTAAGCCGTAACGAAAGTGAACAGATTAGCCTCGTTAAGCCAAAGCAGTTGGTCAGACTGTCGGATATGTTGAAACCTGCTACTTGGATGCGATAAACGGTCAAGAGCGCATCCAGGGACTGCCGGGGTCATAACTGATGGCGTGCATACAAATGATCATGCGATGAACGTGGGAGATCCTGCATATCAGGGATTGCGACCTAAACGGTACTCTATAA
>JAQUJJ010000052.1 GCA_028681035.1 Candidatus Cloacimonadota bacterium | reverse complement strand
CCACCATAGATGATAGCGCACCGCTCATGGCAGTGCAGAGGGCAGCCACACTTCCCCCGCCGGGAGCAGGAGCATCGGTGGAAAGCAGATCACAAAAGGCATCCAGCTTCATGTTTACCAGGCTATCCTGCTTGGCAATGGCATATTCGATAACCTTTTTATCCAGATCAAAATCGCCCAGTTCACTTAGTCCCATGCTCTGGATGGCGGTTTCCATAATCATCTTTTCGGGTATGCCAGTACTTTCGCCCATCTTGGCAAGGTAATATTTACCCGCTTCCACCAGTGCAGATTTGGGAATAAGACCCACCAGCTCGCTGCCGGTAACCTGAATACCCATTTCGCCGGCAAGCTCGCGCACTTTATCCAGCACGGCATAGGGCGGAGTGACCTTGTAATTGGTGAGGTTGATGCTAATCTGAGCGCGGTCGTAAGCATCGATGAACCAGCCAACTGCCTTGCAATGGGTGAAAAGACCGGGGGTATTTATCTTGTTGCCGTGTTCATCCTTCATTAGTTTGCCGGATGCATCACGGGCAGGTTTGCCGCTTTCACGGATGGAAAGGGCGATGTCGTGGGCTTTCTTTTTATCGCGGGTGTTGAGGTTGATGTTGTAGGCAATCAGGAATTCACGGGCACTAATGGCAGTGGCTCCGCTTTTGGCATTAAAAACATGGGGACCAAAATCAGGTGCCCAGGCAGGATCTTTGGCTTTGGTGGCAAGGGCTTCATATTCTCCGCTGCGCACGGTGGCAAGGTTGCGCCAGGCTTCTTTGCTGGCAGCATTTTCGTAGAGATAAACAGGAATGCCAAGCTCATCACCCACCCGCTTTCCCAGCTTGCGGGCATATTCGCTGCACTCTTCCATAGTCATGCCAGAGATGGGAATAAAGGGGCATACGTCTGTGGCACCCATACGCGGATGCGCTCCATGATGCTTGCTCATATCGATCAGCTCGGAAGCTCTTTTAATGGCGGCAAAGGCTGCCTGCACCACTGCTTCGGGTTCTCCCGCCATGGTGAATACGGTGCGGTTGGTATCGGCTCCGGGATCCACATCCAAAAGTACTACGCCGCTCACGGCTTTAATTGAGGTGGCAATGGCATCGAGCACAGCATGGTCTCTGCCTTCGCTAAAATTGGGGACACATTCCATCAGTTTCATAATGAATTCCTCTATTTAGGTTATTTTATGTATTTTCACTTTGATGATCTTCTTGGTGGTTACCTGCAACACTTGAATGCGATAGGCACCGATGGTTACTACCTGTCCTTGATGCGGAATGCGTTCCAAATGGTCTAAGATAAGCCCGGCGATGGTTTCATAATCACCTTCGGGAAGATCGATATCATAGTCGTCCGCCAAACGGTCTATCTCCACATCAGCCTGAGCCAGCCATGTATTGGGGCTAATCTGCTCCACATCGTTATCTTCATCATCATCGTCATATTCATCGTCTATATCGCCGACAATCTCTTCCAGAATGTCTTCCATGGTTACTATGCCGGCAGTTCCGCCGTAGGAATCCACAATGATAGACATACTGCGCTGCTTTTTCTGCATATCACGGAGCAAGATGTCTAAATCTGTGTTTTCGGGAGCAAACAAAGGTTCGTGCATGATATCGCCTGCACACATATCGTCTGTGCAGTCCCGCTTTAAGATGTCATAAATGATCAATACGCCAACAATATCATCAATGTTGTTGCGGTAAACGGGATAGCGGGTAAAGCCTTCTTCACGTGCAAGTTCTATAACTTCGGGGATTAACGTGTTCTCCTGAACAGCCACGATATCAGTCCTGGGCACCATCACGTTGTGAGCATCCTGCTCGGTGAAATCCAAGGCATCTTCTATCATTTCCATCTGAGGAGCACTGATGCCATCTGTTGCTGTCTGAGAGAGTAAAAAAGATAAGTCGTCCTTGGTTAGATAATCATATTGATTGTCTTCGGTGAGGTGTAACAGTTTCCGTAGCTGTTTATTCATCCAGGTAACGATAGCTACAAAGGGCTTTAAGGTGTAGTAAAAAAACTTTAGTAGCGGGAAAAAGCGGGGAACAATGGTATCGGCATGATCACGGAATATGGCTTTGGGGACAATCTCACCGAAGATTAACACGATTGAGCCAACTAATAAGGCTGTGTAACGGGCATCAAAGGCAATAGAGCTGAATCTATCCACTGTAACTGTGGAGATAGAGGCTATGATTACATTGGCGACGTTGTTGCCGATGAGCGTGGTGCCCAAAAACTTATCCGGTTGACGGACAAACTTCAACAAGGCAGCACTGGATTTGTTGCGCTTGGCATCGCGCTCCAGAGCAAGCTGATCAAGGGAGATAAGCCCAGTCTCGAAACCGGAAAACAGGAATGCGAGCAGCAGAAAAAATAATAGAGTGATTAGAGTAAGAACTATCTGGACTAACACCATTTATGCGTTCACCTTTTCGTTCCTCCAGGCAATGCGTAACGCCTGAATAAACTCATCTATATTTCCTGCCAAATATGAATCGAGGTTATAGCTTGTCAAGTTTATTCTATGGTCAGTTACTCTGGATTGGGGAAAGTTATAGGTGCGAATCTTGGCACTGCGGTCTCCAGTGGATACTTGTGCACGCCTAGAACTGGCTATTTCTTGCTCCTGACGGCTGATTTCTGCATCCAATAAACGGCTACGCAGCACTTTCAAGGCTTTGGCTTTGTTCTTTATCTGGGATTTCTCATCCTGACAAGTAACCACAATCCCTGTGGGGATATGTGTAATGCGCACGGCTGAATCTGTGGTGTTAACGCTTTGTCCGCCATTGCCGGAACTGCGGTAAACATCGATGCGCAGGTCGTTATCATGAATATCTATATCTATATCTTCTGCCTCGGGAAGCACTGCTACGCTTACGGCAGAAGTGTGAATCCTGCCTCCGGATTCTGTTACGGGGATACGTTGCACACGGTGGACTCCGCTTTCAAAGCGCATTAAGCCGTAAACGCCATCTCCATTAAGCTGCATAATCAGCTCTTTGTAGCCACCCAAACCTGTTTCATTGGTATCTAATAAACTTAGCTTCCAGTTCTTTGAAAGTGCATAGTAACTGTACATTCGGTACAAATCAGCCACAAACAAAGCTGCCTCTTCTCCACCTGTCCCGGCACGGATTTCAATGATTGCATTCTTGCTGTCGTTGGGGTCGCTAGGTATCAGCAAATCACGCAATTTCAGTTCAGCGGTTTCTAATTGAGTGTCTAAGCTAAGAGCTTCTTCTTTGATGAGGGCGGTCATATCTTGGTCGTTTTCGCTTTCCAACAAAGCTTTCACTTCGGCTATGTGCGTTTCCAACAGTTGATACTGTTTCCAAGCCTGATTAATCTCTCCCAGTTCCTTGAATCTACGAAGATAGTCACGATACCTTTTAGCATCGGTAATGACTGCCGGATCGCTAATCAATTCCTGCGTTTCGTGAAGTTCTTCTTCCAATTGGTTTAGTTTGTCTCGTGGTATCAAGAGATATCCTCTATAATTGTTACATTGTATTCGCTGATATCCATGTCCAGTGCGGCTTTCATGGCAACAAGCGCTGTCTCCACCATGCTATCGTCTGGCGGCTGAGTAGTAATACGCTGCAAAGCCATACCGGGAACGGTCATCATCTTTACCAGCGGGTGCTTTAGGTTCTTGCCGGAAAAGCGCAGAACTTCATAGGACACACCCGATATAAAGGGTATCAGTAGCATGTGATAGCCTAAGCGTAAAAACATAGGTACCGGCTTATGCAGGATAAAGGCAGATACCAGAGTATCGACTACAGAAAAGATAAGGATACCGGTTAACAGCACGAAGAACATGAAGCTTGTGCCGCAGCGAGGGTGGATAGTAGTCCACTGCTGTATCTTGTCTATTAACAGAGGGGTATCATGCTCGTAAGCGTTTACATTCTTATGCTCGGCACCGTGGTAGCGAAACAGCCGTTTAACATCCTTCATCAACGATATTAGGTAAATATACAGTACGAAGAACACAATGCGAACACCTCCGGCAAACAGGTTAAAGTAGAAATCCTGCTTGGAAAGATTCATCCAGTCCGATAGCTTGTAGGGCAGTAAACCAAAGAGTAAAAAAGCTAATCCAAAGGCTAAAACATAGCTAAGCAAATCTTCTGTCTTGGCAGCAGCTTTGCTCTTTTTCTTGCTTATCTTGCCCTTCGCTTCGTCCTCGGCAATCAAATCCAGCTCGAAACGGTTTGCGGAAAAGGTAAGCGTTTTAATGCCAATGCTCATCATTTCGATAAGCGACACAAAGCCACGTACTATCGGGATGCCAAGAGCTTTGTTACGTTTTGTAAGGCTTACAAAAGGTTGTTTAAGCAGTTCGATGCTGCCGTCTTTTCGCCTGATGGCTGTTGCCAAGGCTTGCGGACCGCGCATCATCACGCCTTCTATTACAGCTTGTCCGCCTACGCTGATTTCTTTTTTATCTGTCATAATATTCCTATTGCTTGCTTAAAGAAAGCCTTCATTTTCATTAATAAAGAAAAACGCCATTGCCCGAGGCTAAAGCCAGCGGTTTCAATGGCGTGAAAATATACGTGCTTTCTATTTCTCGGTATCGGTATCGGTTTCGGTAGCTGGAACGCCGTATTTCCTGTTAAACTTCTCTACACGACCGGCTGTATCGATAATCTTTTGCTTACCGGTGTAGAATGGATGGCAGACATTACATATATCAACATGCATATTGCCTTTTGTGCTACGTGTTTCGAAAACACTGCCACAAGCGCAGGTAACGGTGGCTACTTCGTATTTAGGATGGATTCCCTGTTTCATGTATCTATTGCTCCTTGTGTAAATTCACTATACTTTGGGACAATGAATCTGGATAGGGGCTAGGTGTCAATGAAAAAGTGAGAGCTTTGCAAGTGAGATTATTAAGGAGAGAGTAATCATGCGGAACGGTTTTGCTTATGATTTGGTGCAAAACTTGCAACACTAACTAACTTACAAGACGAATAATGGAGATATTATGAAGCACATAACGATGCTATGGTTAATCATATTGCTAATTACGCCCCTTATGTTGGGAGCAGTTTTACCCGCTTGTTACCACACCTACGAGCAGATTACAACCATGCTGCAAGGCTTTGCACAAGATTACCCGGATATTGCCAAGCTGCATATGATTGGCTATTCTCAACAAGATAATATCCCCATCTACGCCTTGCAAATCTCGGATAATGTAGCTGTAAACGACGATGAAGATGAACCCGCATTGCTTTTTGTTGGGCAGGTTCATGCAGAGGAAGTTTTGGGCGTTGAAATAACGCTAAGCAACATCAATGAAATACTTAGCAGCCGTTACCAAATGCCCTATGCACAATGGATTAGCCAGCTTGATTTGTGGTTCATACCCACTGCTAACCCGGAAGGACATAATGTGGTTACTTCCAATACAGACCTTAGCTATCGTAAGAATAAAAGAGATAATAACCTAAATGGCATCTTCGATTACGATACATCCCAGCCCGGTTACGACATCGATGGTGTGGATATTAACCGCAACTTCCGCTTCAATTGGGTGCACGGAGATACACTTATGCAGCCGGGTGGGGATGAAGTATATGATTATTATGCCGGAGAAGCTCCTTTTAGCGAATCTGAAACCAGAGCAATCAAAACCCTTTGTGACCAGAAGAAGTTCATTTACTCAATTGTATGGCACTCATCACGGACGGGTCGTTTTTCTGAGAAGGTATATTATTCATACAACTGGAAAGAAGTGCGCCCCAGTCCAGATATGAACTTTGCTGCAAGTATAGGTAATGCAGTAGCCGCACAGATAGAAAAAGAAGCAGGCGGCGGAACCTATGATGTGTATCCCAACCTCAGCAGAAAGGGCGCTTTTCACGATTGGCTTTATCAACAATATGGCACAATCCAGCTATTAATTGAGTGTGGAACAAGAAACCTTCAGCCGGATTCGCTTATTATGGCAGGCACTATTCAGCGTTGTAGTAATGGTGTACGCTGGTTGATAAACAGAGCGATGTTTTTTTCCACAGAGGTAACGTCATCCTCAATGTTAACCGGTAAGGTTAGCGATGCAGTTACCACTCTACCCTTGGAAGCAGAGATTATTATCCAGCAACACAGTGCTCCCTGGTTCGAGCCTCGCCGTACAAAACCTGCTACAGGACGCTATTACCGTCCTCTTACCACTGGCAGTTATACGGTTCAAGCCAAGAAAAAAGGCTATTTCGATTCTATTATTCCTAGTGTCCAAGTGTATAACAATAACTGGACGCAACGCAATATAACGCTTCAGCCCAAGCTACCTGCTGTGCTTAGTGCAGCGGTGCGTAATGGAGGACAAGACCTCTCGGCAAGAGTTATCATAGGCAGTTATGAGCCAGATACTCTTTACGTGAACGGAGGTTTTGTGTTTAATGGTTATGAGGGCGAATATCCCATTCAGATTTATGCCGATGGCTATTATCCTTTTCTTGGCACGCTTAACTTGCACGCCGGTGAGAATACAAACCTGTATAATCTAAGCCCCGCCACGGTTGTTTTCAGCGAAACTTGGGAAAGCGGAACAAGCGCATGGGAGATTGAGGGTCCTTGGGTGCGCCAAAACGAGCTGGCTGCTTCTGGCTATGCCATCACGGATAGCTGGGGTGGCAAAGGCTTTTATGACTTGAACTGCAATGTATGGATAAAAACAAGCAATCCCATTACTTTGCCTGCTGGCTCAGCTCCATATCTCGTTTTTGACTCTCATCTATACACAGAATGGAATTTTGACCCTGCTACAGTGGAAGTATCTTCAGACGGTACGGAATGGCAAGTATTATGGACAAAATCTGGTCAGTGGGACAAATGGCGCAAGGAGTTCGTCCCGCTAAGCCAATATGCCGGACAAAGCGTCTATCTGCGCTTTCATTTAACAGATTCCTCTACAGATAGAGAGCTTACTGATCCCGGCTGGACGATTGACAACATTGCCATTATTACAGGCAGTTCCACCCCCACAACCGATGAACTGAATCCCAGTTTGCCAGCGTGTGCATTGTACCCGAACTTCCCCAATCCCTTTAACCCCGAAACTACCATTAGTTTCAGCCTGGCTAAGGCTACGCCAACTATCTTAAGAATCTACAACTTGAAGGGACAGCTTGTGCGCAATTTACTTGCCAAAGATATGCCCAAGGGCGACCATAAAATTGTGTGGAACGGGCTTGATAACAATGGGATGCCGACAGGCAGCAGTATATATTTGTATCGTCTGGAAGCAGGTGATTACACCCGTAGCTTGAAAATGGTGCTGATGAAGTAGCTTAACAGGTTAAAAGGTTAACAGGTTAGAGGGTTAACCAGTTATTCTTTTGCTTGCCATTTTTTGCCTCTCCTATAGCTTGTCACTAATGCTATACAGCATTATCTAAAAATGAATAATGAGGTTTAACAGTGAAGAAGATTCTACTTATCTCCCTAATCCTAAGCTCTGCTATCGCTCTATGCGCATTACCCGATATCCGTATTGAAGCGGAAACAGGTGTTGCTATCCCGGGTTACAACGATGTTCGCATCCCCAATAATACAAACAACACCATGTTTTCCTTGAAGAATGATGTTGGCATCTCTTCTGCATTCAGTACCCGCTTAAACATTCACTACCGCATTACTCCCCGTCATCAGATATCTCTAATGGCAACTCCCTTAACTCTGAAATCTGACGACAAATTAACCAAAGACCTTGTTTTTACAGGTAAGCATTTCTGGAAGAATGACCAAGTGGAGGCGGTGTATCGTTTTGATTCCTATCGCCTGCAATACAGGTATTTATTACCCAAAGAGTTCTATGGTATCAGGGCAGTAGGTGCATCATTGAAGCTACGGGATGCAGAGATATCATTAAAATCGTCCAGCAACTTTGCCAGCAAGAAGAACACCGGGCTTGTGCCGTTACTAAGCCTGAATGCAGGGTATAGGATTAACGATGAGCTGGATTTAGTTCTGGAAGCAGAGGGCTTGGCATCTCCTTACGGTAGAGCTGAGGATGTATTTGTGGGCGCAACCTACGACCTGCGCAAGAATCTAAGCGTTAAAGCCGGCTATCGCTTACTTGAAGGTGGCTCGGATATTGACGAAGTGTTTACCTTTGCTGCTGTGCATTATGCCCTCATAGGCTTTATTGTGAAGATGTAGCATATAAAAGCCTATCTCTAATCATCTATTCATCTCCACTGCATGGTGGAGCTTTTCTTTTGCATACCCCTTAGCATATTGCAACAACAAACTGTGCCGGTTAGGACTACAGACAAAGTAACTTTAGCATTATTAACCGGAGCTACAGGCGTCTCGCCTGTACAGGAACAACAAGCGTCTCGCTTGTTTGGGCAGGCAAGATGCCTGCAATACCAGTATAGGCGAGACGCCTATAACTCCAGACACTAGCACTTTCGCTGGAACGGTGTTCCTCGATCGAGCCGAGGACAGCTTTTGTTACAATATTATATGCAGGAACAGCGTCCTGCGCTACATATCTGGAGTCGTTAACGCCATCGTTAGCCTTACATAAGCTGCATCTTCAGCGGCGTTTAGGACTACAGCATACCCTTGTGGTGTTAGTGCCAGTGTAGTCCATTTGACTTAACAAGTTAGAGGGTGATTTGTAATAAGGAACAGCCAAATCGACTCCACACTTAATGCGTCCTGCGCTACATACACGCACCTTGCTTAGCCGAAAGGGTGTTCATCGGGATCCGATCGGGATCTAATCGGGATAACACCCGATCAACACCGCTTCAGTAAGGGTTCGGAACCGTTGCGGATAAGCAAGGTACATAAGAGAAGGTTACTTTGGAGGTCTGACGTCCTCGTCGGACACTTATAGCGAGCAAAAGAAAGGGCTGCCGATTTTACTCAGCAGCCCTATGTCTATGGATTCAGCGTTAAGTAAACCCTGAATCTATCTTGGTTTATCTTACTTGTTTTGCCGTTTCGCAGGCGGGGTGCTGATGGCTTTAATGTAATAAAAAGCCTTGTCAGCAGACAAATCGTTATATTGCGGAAGTGTGCGTGTACCTACCATGGTAAACGGACCTTCAGGGCTATTGCTCCTCCACACTTCATAATGATTTGCATTGGAGATGGTATTCCACTGTATCAATACGGAAGCACCATTTTGCTGGATATACGCCTGTGGGGTTTCCAGAGGAGCCGAAGTAGCATTGCCGCTAAGAGGACGATTCAGCACGCTATTGGTGGTGGAATTACTTGTTACCACCAAGTTGCCGCTGAAAGTGCCTTGAGTTGCAGGGCTGAATGTAACAGCAAAAGTCTTGCTCATTCCTTCTTCAACTGTAAAACGATAGCCCAATCTGGTCTGCTCTTCTCCATCGTCTTTAGCCGAGTTTGAAGAACTATTTCTTACAAGCTCTACACGATAGCCTATAGGGCAAGTAATATAACCCGCAAGAACTTGGTTGCCAGTGTTGCTGAGAGTAATTTGCTGAACCGAGCTACTGCCTTCAACGATAGAGCCAAAATTAAGCGGAGTTACAGGCATGGAGATGATTGCACTTTGAGTTTCGGCAGGCACAGAGATTTTAATATTGGGACGGCTACTCGCAGTTGAGCCTCCTGTGAAGACATTGCTTTGGTCTGAACCATCGCTGCGTGCATAACGATAACCATTGGGAATACTAGAATATTGTATCGTTCCGCTAGACGAGTAATTAGCTACCAAACCAAAGGCTGTATCCACCACGATGTTATCAGTTCCATTCCAGGTAAAGGGTGTATTAAAGGTAAGCATGTCGTATCCACCCACAATAGGCATATATGCAGCGTTTGTATAAACGGCTTGCATCCCTGCGGCAGGTTGCCAGGTTGATACGTTTGTATCGGAAGTATGTTTCATCCGTATTACGAAGTTCGGCATAGCCAAGCTTGGTGCAGAAACGATGTAGAAACCTAGCTTGTTAATGTTTATGGGACCATATACGCCCGCTGCATTAAGCTCTGCTGCGGTATAGACGGATTGCCCATGCAGGCTTTTATAGTAAATATTTATTGGGCAAGCTTGGTTACTGGTAGAAATTGCCGATTCTGTTGCTATCGTAGCGGAAGGCACAGAAGTTAAGGAAGGCGTAGCGTTTAAAGTTGCCGTAGCAACGGATTCCTCCCCATCATAAATGGCGGTAACGTAATAGCTGTAAGCGTTGCCATTGCTTACTGTTATATCATAATAGAACAAGTCAGTTGTAGTATCAAGCAGACTGTTATTACGATAGATATTATATTCTGTGGGTGTCCCAATAATCGGTAAAGACCAGGCAAGAGCTACGGTTCTATTGCTTCCGTGGGCAGATAAATCAGTTGGTGGATACAGGACGCTGGTGTCCGGGAACATCTTTATCCTGATATTGGGTAGGTTGTTTGAGGCGGTTAAACCGTTTGGAGCAGAACTATCGCTGTGGTTTTGACGTGCCCGAGCTACAGGGGTAGAAGTGTAATACCAATATGGGTAGCTGGATGTGTATTGTTGGAACCCATTTAAACAAAGAATGGCAAGGTTATCTATGCCGTTATGCTCGAACATAGTATCCAGATTCACTTCCATCCATCCACTGGCAGCATTGTTAGGGAATATCCCATTGTAAACTAAAGTGTATCCAGCAAGGCTATAATCTCCGCTAGCCAGAGAGGTCTGGCTGGTATTCTTCATATATAGTGAGAACGGTTCAATATTAGTTACGTCGCTACCACTGGATTTATTGAAAGCAATCGCTTTAATAGAGCCAGCTATGCCTACTTCTGAAGCGAGGTAAATAGCTTCATGGGCGGAGTAATTGTAATAGCGATCTATGGGATAAGATTGTGCGGAGGTTCCAGAACCAATAGTAATCTCTGTAGGTGCGCCAATCTCTAAACTCTTGTTTGCTGAAGCAGTGTATATCCCAGCAGTTGCATTGAATACTAAGTTAGCAAGAGAACCGATTGCCATCTCTGAAGAAACAGTGACATTAAACGTTAAGATTACACTCCCATGTGCAGCTAATGCTGAAAACGCTGCATTGCCGTTTGTAACAGTAATCCCGTTAGTGGCACAGCTCATGTTGACCGTTCCTGCCTGGCTGGAAACACCACCGCTATTGTTTAGCTGGATGGTGATAGCAGCAGTTTCACCGGGGTCAATGTTGCCATCGTGATCACCATTTGTATCGGTAACTGTCATATTGCCAAAGCCTAAGTTAGGGATATCCATTACAATCGGGATGGTACGAACCCAAGTATTGCTGCTTCCAGTTATAGTTAATGTAGCCACTATTGTATAAATCTGAGGACATGAAGGCGAAACGCTAAATTGATAAGTGCTGTAGCCATTTGCTGTAGCAAGAGCAGCGATGGAACCGTAGTTAACCGTGGCATTAGTTATTGTTACATAGGGGTCAGTTGTGCTTAGTGTGGCAGTAACGTTTGTCGCCGTTGCATCGCCAATGTTCTTCAGGATTATTGTGGCGTTATCCGTTTCGCCAGGTTCAAGTAATCCGTTGCCATTGGTATCGCTGTGCTGAATGTCCATTATCGTCATGTTTGGGCCTGGGACAACTCTTGGAACAGTAGTTATATACAGTGCTTTGGAATTTGATAATGATGCCGCTGCAGTTGGGTAGATATTGTTAAATGTGTATTCCAATCCTCTTGTACCGGTATGGTCTTCAATCCCAATAGTACAGTAGTTTCCATGTTCATTTCCAGATTGAACATCCACATTATTAAAGGTGTTATACTGCATAAGAATAGTGCCGTCACCTGTACTTGTAGAAGAATTGAGATGATCATAAAGAATGATTTGGAAGGTTTCTTCGCTCGTGCCATTGAAGCCATTTAGCATTCTATACCATTCCACTATGAAACGGTGGTTAGCAGAATCGTAGTAGCTATATACTTTACCAGTATCGCTCGTGGCCAGATCATCCCAGAAACCTGCGATCATCGGGTTGGGTCCCATTGCTCCGGGGATACGGAAGTTCCTGAATTCGGCGTTACCAGTTTCACCCAAAGCGATGAAACCATTGCTACAAACGGTAATGGTATTGTATTGAACGCCATAAAAACTGAAGGCAAAAGGTAGATTGACCACTTCTAAAGCATCAGCACCAACCTGATCGCCTTCATCATTACTGTTGTAAACATCACTAATTGCCAGAAGTGTACCGCTTCCTCCCTCGGCAGGAGCTATACCCATCCAAGAATAAGAGGGACAATCCTCATAACCTGTGTCGCCCACATCATATATCAAGTAGCCGTAAGCATCAGGACCAAGAGGGTCTGTTACTGAAACATTACCCACCGTGAAAGAAAGAGATATCTGCTGTTCATAACCAGATGCGTTAAAGACCCTTAGGTTCATAGGGATAAGCATTCCGGGAACACAAAGAGCATTTACATATACACTAAAATTACCTGATGGCTGTAATTGAGCAGAAGGTGCAGCGCTTCCATAACTAATGATATCTGTATCTATGGTTACAAAATCACTAACACTTGTCAATTCGGCATTCAAACCTGTTAACGTAGATGAACCAGAGTTGCTAAGCACAAAACGCAGCTCAGCATCTTCATCGGGATCAAGAGCAGAATCTTGCCCATCAATCACGGTCTGAGAAACAATCGTTATCCTGCCGTTGTAAACAATAAGATGCTCCGATATTGTGTATTGTACGGCATTCAGGTTTATGAGCTGAAGCACAAAACGAATAGGTGTTCCATCAGGACAGGATGGAGCAATATCTACAATCACAGGACTTGCATTACTTTGGGTAGTTCCAGTTAAGATGCTACCATAACTAATTGCAGAGTTTTGAATGGATACATAGGGATTGTCACATGATATGGTGCCTGTAATTTCACGCATGTGAACTGCTGTGGTGTTTTGTAAGGCAAAAGTAAGCTCGATACGCTCACCTGCGTTTGCCAAGCCATTGTTGTTGCCAATTGATGGACTAATGTTGTCGTCATTTATGGTAATTTGCCCCGGAACTAATCCACCTGCTACCAAGCTGATGTCCTGCTGTAAGGGTTTATAGTTATGCCCGGATACGGTTATCACTCCCGTGCCCACTGTTAAGGGAGAAGGAAGGCTAAGCGTTGCCAATCCCTCTGCATCGGAATATGCTGTTGCCAGAATATCGCTGCCAAAGGAAAGAGTTACACACTGATTGGCAACAGGTGTACCCATACCATCAGTAACAACTACATCCAATAAGCTATAGCCCACAGGAATAGAAGCTGGTGCAGTAATTTGGTAAGTGGACGGAATACCAACAAAGACTTCCATAGTGGGGTCGCCCATCAAGTTGCACCAATGCGAAAAGTTAGTTACGTTCGTGGGTGATGATACACCAAATATTTGGTTCATGTATAGTTTTCCATTTAACAATGCTTCGCCCATCGTACGCATATTCCATATATATATAAGCCTTCAAATATTCCGCCTGTTAACACATTATTAAACGTTGTATGCGTAGTGGAGGTGCTCATCCCAATGGCAGTTACAGCTCCTTGAGGTACAGCTTGTGAACCTAATCGTACGAAAGACTCTGTGGTCGCCGTACTACCCGAATAATTACCAGTTGAGCAGGTAATGATTACGGCGTGAGGAAGCTTAAAACCATTAAATAAACTTGCACTGGGTGACCAGCCCGACATGTTTATATACCCACGAAAATCAAAGACACCCACACCCATGTTTAAAGCAGCGTTCATCGCTGAAGCGGTCGGTGCATCACCATATATCTCTGTGTAAGTGTAATTGGGATTGATAACAGAGCTTATTTCTTTTATGTATTTGCTTATATAAACGGTAGAGATACCACTAGGTGACCAATCCCCAACTAACAACATCCGGTTCAACCAAGATGCCGTATTTAGATTAATGTCCCTTTCGTAGAGATATACTTTGGCTAATATAGTAAGCAGTTCCGACAAACTCTCCGCCGAAATACGACCAATAAAACAATCTCCCAACAAGTCGTCACCGGATAAGTGAGTGTAGGGATAATCTCCTCCTCCACTTGAGACAGAAAAAGCTGGAATTGCGTATGAACCGCCTGTATCGCCGATTAGGATTACATAATCAGGGCGGGTTGCAGGATTGTCATATTTAGCTTGGATATAGGCTTTAATGGAAGTAGTTGATGTACCAGCTTCACCTGCTGCGGTACTTGCCATAAGCACTTCTGCACCCTTCTGCCTTTTCCAAAAAGCAAAAGCGTTAACTGCATCCAAGTATTCCTGAGTATTGTTCTCTCCGTAGATAATGAGGATTCGGGGCGGGGTATTGGCTATCATTTGTCCGCGATAATCACCGTAATTCAAGATTGTGGATTCATAAATGTTTGAGAAGCTCGATGAGATATTCAAGGGTTCTACCGCCAATTCGTTTATAGCCATTGTATTGTCAAAATTAAGCCTGAAGCTGATATTTTCTCTAATGCTAAGTTCACCTGTTTGCGCATTAAATATGAAGGGGTTAATTTGGATAGTAATAACCCGGAAATCCCTAATTATCATAGGGTCACTGTATTGAATCTCAGCCTCGGGATAGTTGCCACCGCTGCGGTAGTACTCGCTATTCACGATTGTTCCTTTGGGTGTTTCAGATTCACTGCCATCCTGCGCAGGATATGGCTTGAAACCTGATAATACTCTTTGTGAAGAGGACAGCACCTCAACAGAAACATTGCCTCTATATGGGATAGCAATATTGGTAGTCATAACAGGTAATTCTGGCATGCCAGATTCTGTAAGGAAATTGGCATTAGGCAGGGATATACGATTGTAAACAGTAGCCCCTATGCTTTCGCTCTTTGTATTGAATTCTGGTAGGGTAAAAGTAATTTGCATCGATGAAGATGTCCTGTTTTCTATCTTAAAACTATTGGTTTGCATGATGTTGTTTTCGATTGCCACATTGGCGGTAAGGAAGTGTATCACTCCTAACATTGCAAGTAAAACGTATTTTCGCATATAATCTCCTATATCGACACTTATCAACTATTTGAATTGTTAATGTTTGCAATAAGTGGTGCAAAGCTGAGATTATTTTGCTTTTGTGATTGTTGACGTGGACAAATGTTGTGCCTTAGAATGTTAATTAAGGCTTGGGATTAACTAAGTGCTGATTCTAGCAAACCCACTGTTAGCATGGTGTATTCTGCCCGCCGATAAGGTGGGAAGGACACTTAAACTCATTTGCGGGTGCAAATATTCTGGGCAAACAAAAAACGCCGACTAAAAGAGCCGGCGTTAATATTTTAGCTAAGCTTAAGTCTATTTCATTAGGGTTGCCCGTTTCGTGAAGCGTTTGCCTCCTGTTTCCATTACAAACAGGTAAATTCCGCTGCTGCAATCCTTACCTGCGTTGTCTTTTCCGTTCCACATCAAGTTATGTTGTCCGTTTTTAAGTTCGGTGGATAACAAACTGCGGACTAGCTGACCGCGCTGGTTGAATACCGATATTTCTGTTTTAGCTTGTTTCTCCAGTATATAGGAAATGTTTACCGTGGGGTTGAAGGGATTGGGATAGGCACTAATTATACCCTGTTTAATCGGGATTTCAGGAGTTGGTTGGCTGTTGGTTAGTGCCACGTTAACGCTGATTGGCCCGTGCAATTCGCTGGAACCATCCATATCTGCGCTTTCCAACCAATAGTAATAAGTTCCATCATCATAAATCTCATTATCAGTTACCATATATACCTGCATTTGCGAGGTGTTGGTTGCCTCAACAAATTGACTCAACATCTCTGCGGTTTCAAAGTTTGCTTCAACACTGCGGTAAATCCTGAAACCAGAAACATTAGTTTCAGATTGAGTTATCCACTGTAATGTAACATTATTGTAAGCACTTAAAGCCACTGTAAAGGAAGATAATTCTACGGGTAGGGCTTCTTCATCATCTCTACCAATTGTATAGGTATTATCAGTTCCAAAAGAGGGAAGGCTTACGGTTACCCAATGTGGGTATGTGCTTACGTTGTAAGCTGTTTGGGTGTATTCTGTAGCTCCATCATAGACAGAGGGAACACGGGAACCCCAACTGTAGCTATCATCATCTGCTGCATTCCAATAGAAGGTAACAGATTTATTGCCAGTGAAAGTTCCGTTGAGAGTCCACTCTCTATCTATCTTTTGAGGCATGTTACTAACAACACTTGTTGCGGCAGAGAATCCGCTAACCATAACTCCGCTTTCGGCGATCGCCAAGCGTTTATTGGCAGAGGATGCATAGCCAAGGATATTGGGCTTTCCGCTAATAGTCCCAGACGTTTCTGTTAGCGTTCCAGTTATGTTTAGAGCATAAGTACTTATTGTAAGTGTGCCCCCATTCATAATCAGGTTCTTGCATCTGGCGTTAGCACCCATTGTTATATCATCACCAGTGCGTATGTAAGTGTTAACCTCGGCAATAGGATATACTGTAGCAGCAACCCAATCGGAATTGTCTAACGATACTTCCCAATTAGAAATATCTCGCCACGTACCTGTGTCTATACTACGGTAGTATTTCCCGAAATGAAACAAGGTGCTGGAATAAGCTGTATCGCCCATAAGAGTCCCTGTGTAGCCACTACCGGAGCTATCATTGGCATTGTCGTCAAATTTCCAGTAGCCAAGCAGATTACTTGGAGTGGCTAGGGTAATTGTCATATCATACTGTATCTGTGCTTGGGTTCTGGGGGTGCTCCAAATGCGCATATCGTCCATGTAACCATGGAAGTACTGAGTAGCGGTTAAAGGTTGATTGCATCCTATGATTTCAGTGCTACCGGATGAAGAGACATAAGTGTCACTTCCGAAACTAACTCCGGTGGTCTTTGAACCTATCAGTTCTCCGTTTAGGTATAATTTTACAGTATCATTGGTAAAATCTAAAACTCCCGCTAAATGATACCAATAACCTGAGCTTACAACAGCAGATGCAGTTTGGATATCTTGAAAATTATCTGCTGACCTGCTTCTGCCTCCAAACCTTAATTTACCACTGTCGGTAAAATACATCATGACCATTGAACTGGCACCAGAAATACAGAAATCAGCAATAACGTTCCTATTCGTTCCCGTACGCAGACTTGAGGGATTAACCCAAGTTTCCAAGGTTAAACCTGTGGCACCATTCATTCCAGCTTGGGTTTTGTTTGCTCCCAAGGTTATGTAGTCTCCGGTGCCATCAAAATAAACTGACTTTGCCGCAGCAAAGCAAGAGGCGAATACTCCTAAAAGTAACGCAAAAAAGATAATCATAAATTTGTATCTCATGGTTCCTCCATGTATATCATGTTATTATTTAAGTTAGCCCACTAAAAATAGTCTCACACTATAGGGCACATACTAAACAGCATGTATTACTTGTCAAGAAGAAAATCCACTATAACTCCTTTTTTTAGAAACTTGCTTAGAGAACAATATCACATATAAACCGTCAGCCCAAACTTCAAATTGTCCTCACTTGGACAAATGGGGATAACGCTTTATGTGGTGGGGAGATATGATGGACTATGTTTGGACTTGGACATTTAGAATTTGGACGGATTTGGACGAGTTTTAATCACTGATAACTTCAAATTGAGCCGATTATGGACTGGATTTGGACATTGCCCACATCCAGCCCAAAGCATCAGTTTAAAAAAGCCGCAACTGAAGTGACAAAATGCCGATCAGAAATATATCCAGACCCTGATCCGAGTCTAAAATCTGGACTTTGTAGTCTAAATTAAATGGTTGCAAAATAACACGCTTGTTTGCATGATCGAGTTCCACTTTCTTAAGTGTCGTACCGTCCTCGGCTCGGACTGCACAGACCCTTTCATTTGCAAAATCCCAATCTACCTCTTGTTTGATGACAACGATGTCCTCATGCATGATATTAGGCTCCATGCTATGACCGTTCACTCTGAATGCCAAGTAGTTAGCGAAGTTGCCGGGGAGCAGAGAACGGGGTATCTCAATATTCTCGCCCAAATGCCGGAGGTCTTCGATGTGCTCTCTGGGTCCGGCGGCAATTTCGCCGAGAATTTGCAGGCTAATTGTGCGAGTGTAATCGATTGTGGGAGATTGAACTAAGCCAGTCTGGCTATCCACCACCTTCATCTTCTCTTCCAGTCTCTCTTTCATCCAACCATCAAAATCCTGTACAATCTGGGTGGTTCCCTTACCTGTTAAGAGCCAATTTACATTAACCTGGGACTCGGATAATCTTACCAATAATTCCGGGTCTGGATACCTCTCTCCGGACTTATATCGGGATAAAGATGCTGCTGAGATGCTAAATTTTTTAGCAAACTGGTAGTTCTTTAACTTCATAGTCTTCATTACCATAGCCAGTCTTTCTCCAACCTCTTTGGCTGCCATAACGTCTCCATTGTTCAATTTGCTGTTGACAATTTCCATACGGATAGCAAAATGAACTTAGAACAGAAAAACAGAACCGCATAGATGTGTCAACCTGAAATTTTGGACAGGGTGTTTCTCAATGGCGTTTGGGCTGGAAAACTTGAGGGCTATGAAAAAGCTGCCGGAAAAACTCGGTAAATCTCAGAAAGGACTTCCCAACATATTGCTTGTATGGAAGTTAGCACCCCATCAAGACTAATAAGAGAGGTTAAAATGAACACGAGAAAGCGACAATCAGCAGGGTGTATGTCCTGCCAGATGCAAAATGTCCAAGTCCAAGCAATTCCGATCGGACTTGGACAAAATGGCTACAAGCTCTCTCTGCGTATAGCATCAGGGCATAATATCCGTTCTTTTGCGGAATATGTGTCCAAGTGCTGCGGAAAATGTCCAAGCCCGAGCAAATGTCCAAGTCCAAACAGGTTGAAATGTCCAAGTCCAAGTTCTGAGATTTGTCCAAGTCCAAACGAACAGATTCAGATTAGAGTGGAAGGTTATGAAATGGGAAAAGAGTATGACATGATCTGGTTGCCACTGACGAGGGTGGCAATCATAACAGGAAAGTCGGTAAAGACGATACGCAGGATGACGAGTGAAGGCAGTCTGGCGGCAGTGAAGCGGACAGTGGCGAGTGGCAAGACACATACGACTAAGACCTTTGTCTTGGCTGATCGTGAACTGCTTGATCTTGAATTGTCCCACTGCCAGAGGCACAATCAAAAAGCAGTGCATCTCAATATGGAGAGGATGACCTTCGGCTCGGAAGAGCGGGATTGCTTGTTCATTACCTCCTATACTAATGATGTAAGCCCGGAGGAGTAGATGGAACTGATAGAAGATATCATAGCACAAGCTAACTCCGAAGGCTACGATGAAGATGCCAAGCGTATCATGGCTTTGATTAAATCAGGGCAAGAGGTTAAGTTCTTGCGAGCAGCAGGAAATCGAAAGAAAACTATCCGTACGGATAACAAATCAATCAAATTGAAGATTAACAAGACAGAGCCTAATCAAACTGAGATAATGCCAATTCCCGAGCCGGAGCTTCCATCTCCTATATATAAGGAAGAGCATCCGGTTCTGATACCGGATAGCAAAGAACTGCTCAGTTGTATGAATGAAGCTCAATTGTACTCCCGATTCTGCGAAGATGCCATCGAGAGATTGGAATGTTCCGATACCAGGCTTGAGACCTGGAACTCGATAGCAGAGGATTACAATAATGGCTCTCTGGTGCCGGAACTCTTCAGTTTGAAGGGTAAACGCACAGAACGCTCGCTGCGTAAGTGGGTTGATCAGTATTTAGAGACCAATCGGGATATGTTTGCTTTGATCCACAAGGGTAAAAGCAACTTGCGGGGTCGCAAGGTTACATACATGGAGCAGAACTTCCTGCTGAAGCTGCTGCTAACACCGCAGAAGGTAAAGGTCTATACCGCAGTTACCACTCTTAAAGCCTATGATCGCTTGGGATCGCTGGAATCACCCAGTTCAATCCCAACCCTGGTTCGCTGGTGTAATGACTGGGAAAAGAACAACAAAGCGATCTGGACTCAAGCCAGACTCGGCAGCAAGGCAGTGGCAGAGGATATAGTAAAGACCATCCACCGCGATAATACTCTCCTCAATGTGGGAGATGTCTGGGTGGCAGATGGACACGTGCTTGCCTTCGATATTATCAATCCAAAGACCGGGAAAGCCCAACGCATGACCATGATTATGGTGATGGACTGGGCATCGAGATACCCGGTAGGAGCATCACTTGCCTTCACCGAGGACAGTCAGCATATCCAGATCGCCTTCCGTAACGCTATTCTCAACTGGGGAGCGGTACCCAAGTTTGTCTATCTGGATAACGGCAAAGCTTTCAAGAGTAAGCTCTTCCATGAACAGTGGCAGGAGCATGACCTCTCAAGTGATCTGGCAGGTATCTTTCCCAGACTGGGTATTCAAGTAGCCTTCGCAGAGAGTTACAATGCTAAAGCCAAGATCATCGAGCGGTTCTTCAAGACCTTCCAAGAGCAGTTTGAACGCTTCATCAGCACCTTTAGAGGAGCCTCGATTGCCGATAAACCTGCGACTCTGATGCGTAACGAAAAGTGGGCACGGAAGATGTATGAAGGTCATCCTCCCACTATACAAGAAGCCATGCAGATGATCGGCTTCTTTATCAGATACATGTATGGAGAGAACCCTCATGGTGGCCTGAACGGCAAACAACCCTGGGTAGTATTCAACAGCTATCCGGTGCCACAAGATCGCAAGGTAGAGACCAACAAGCTCAACTTCATGATGATGTCGGCAGTACGCAAGACACTACGCAATAACGGTATAGTGCTGAACAAGCTGATGTATTGGAATACGGAACTGATGGAGCATATCGGTAAAGAAGTGGTGATAAGGTACGATCTGGCAGATTTGAGATGGATCGCCGTGTATGACATCCAAGACAACTTCCTCTGCCAGGCAGAAGTCCGCAGAGCTCAAGACCCCTTCGTATATCTGGATAAGGATAATCCCATCTCCCATGCCGAGCTTAGTAAAGAGATCAAAGCCAACAAACGCTATCAAAGGCAGATTGCCAACCGCACCAAGATAGTGGTAAAGAAGTCGCAAGAGGTAGTTCACAGGCTAATGAAGCCACTGCCTGCCTTGGAAGGCAATCCCACCTTTATCCAAGCACCTGCCATCGAAGCACCTAAACCGGGTCCGGAACAGATGCTGGAGAAGTTAGAACAAGAAGTAATGAAACAACTGCCCAACAAGCTCGATATCCCTCAGCAGAAGCCACTAACGGAGTATGAGGATGGCGAAATCAAGCCCAAACAAAAGAGTCTCGAAGAGATGCTCAAATTTATAGGAATAATGTAGGAGGAACCATGAAACAGAATTTACTCGTCAAGATATCCAATGTAGTCGAGGCAGATCACTGCATCAACTACCTGATGAACAGACCCAAGATGGAGATGGTGGGACTGGGACTGATCTATGGCAGACCGGGACTCGGCAAGACCACTTATGCTCAACGCATGGCATTCCAGAGATGCTATATCTACCTCAGATTGGAAGCCACCACGACACCCAAGTCCTTCGCAATGCAACTGCTAAGCGCATTGTATCAGCGGTTTGAGTTAGGAGCGTTCATTCCCACCGGAACGACCAATAACATCTTCAAAATGAGTATGCAGATCTTGGATGATAACCCGGAGACGGTAATCATCATCGATGAGATCGACTATGCCTTTCAACATGAGAAACTGCTGGGTGCGATCCGGGACATAGTAGATGAGACCTTAACCGTAGTGATCCTGGTGGGGATGCAGAATGCCAAGGATAGACTCTCTCAGATCAGTGAATACTACTTTGATCGCTGCAATGCCTTCTATGAGTTCAAAGCCGTGACCAGAGCAGATATTCATCTGATCGCCAAAGAAATAATGGATGTGGAAATCAACAGTGACTCCATCGAGAGAATCCACTCCTACGCCAAAGGCAGCTTAAGACGTGCCATCAAGATGATGCATAACCTTGAAAATGGCACCATGAGCTTTGATGAACAGCAGTCTAAAATCATCGACTTTACGGCAGTAAAATGACAGCACGCGACTTGGTACTCAACTTCGTAAGACAGTTCAATAAGCCCTTTACGGCTCAAACAGTGGCAGCAATGACGGCACAGAATGAAGCTGACGTAGAGACTGTGCTTATTGAACTGCAGGAGAATAAGACCATCAGGTTGGTCGATCTCAAAGAAGGTATATACGTCAAGATAGACCGTTACAATCCCAAGGTATGTTACAACCAGAAAGGCGACTGGCAGTTTGATCAAGGTTCTGCTACCATCTTACTAAATCTGGTGGAGAAGGGTAATTACAAGTCTCTCCGGGCTATTGCCAAAGACATGGGTCGCAGCCGCCAGTGGGTATTTGTCTATATGGAAGCCCTCGCTTCAATAGGCATTATCGGAATGTCTGGTAATACTTACATCGTGATAACCCGGGATAAGCTAAGGGATATTGGTAAGCACATAGATCAAGGAATCTTAGGCAAGATGCGGCATAACTACAGCAGTGTTCATAAACTTAGTATCGAAGCTCAAGTAGAGGAACGCAAGCTACTCAGTGTATTGAAAAAGGCAGAATCTGAACAAGCCAGACTGGATCACATCGCCTACAAGGAAGCCAAGAAGCAAGAATGGATGCATATTCTGGAGCAAAGAGAAAAAGCCAGAGCATTGTTTCAAGAGCTGATTGAGCATTACAGTCGCAAGTATCAACAATAACCACGAATAGGGAGCATTCTATGGAACAGGAACAACGGGAACGACAACTACGTCAGCAAATACATGCCCTCCGGGTCAAGAAGTTCCACTGGCCCGAGGATGGCTTCAAATTCATCATGAATGGTCTCGGCTTCGGAGAATCGCTAACTGCTCTGCACGAAGATAAGCTCCTGGAGCTGAAGTCACTCATGATCAAGTACCGCAAGCATGGTCGCCCGGTAGAGTTTAGCTTTGATAAACAAGGCAAGTACATGTTCGCCCTGATGAAAGAAGTCGGCTGGAAAGACAGCGATCTCCGGGCTTTTATGATCATCCATTATAAGAAGAGTCACTGGAACCTGCTCGATAAGAAAGAACGCAGAGCCGTTATCGCTATGTTCCAGTCCTACATCAAGAAACAACAATCAACTCAAAATACAGCAATTGATCCTAAGGAGGATTCACATGAGTAGTAAGTCTACTAAAACAGCAAAGGAACGCACCCTCATCGATGCACAGGGACGGGAGATATCCGTCAAGGTGCTCAATCAGGAAATCATTGAAAGGGAAGCAGCAGTTACAAAAGCGATGGATCACGCCATCAAGCTGCAGGAACGCATCATCTACGATAAGCAGAAGATCATCGGTATAGTCGAGAACTACCTTACTGAAGCTGCCAGACGCAATGGACTGGAGTGGAAGGGTAATGCCCTGCTGCTCAGTTTTGATGAGAAATACCGCATCGAAATCCGTTACAGGGAGAAGATTCAGTTTGGCATCGAACTCCAGCTTGC
>JAQUJJ010000051.1 GCA_028681035.1 Candidatus Cloacimonadota bacterium | reverse complement strand
CAATAAAGTGGTAAATATCCCGCTGATTAACGAGCACAACGAGCAGGTCTTTTTCGAACTGGTAGTGGCTATCCTCTTGGATATCTTCCTCAGTGAAATAGACAAGCAGATCCTCTAAACCGCTAAACAACAAAGATGCTCACGGAGGGTAAATCGCTCTCCGTGAGTTTTGTTATCTATGTTGTCCAGTATCTGCACACGCCCCGGGTACAACAGTCTAGGCGGCTACTATTATAAAATGGGGGTTGAAGCGGAATTCGGAAACCCAACGGTGGAAACACAGACGTCCCGTTTGAACAGAGGTTTATTTGCGAGGCAAGATGCCTGACGCACCATTATAGGCGAGGCGATTGTTGTGACAGAGTCTGGGGGCGTTAACACCAAATTGGTATATCTTAACATCTTTCTTCACAGGTGCTAAGGACTACAGCGGAAAGCAGCGAGCTTGGTGCCAGTGTAGTCCTTATCTTAGTTTGGTAACCTTATTCTTAGCATTTGCTCCAACCACAAGAGGGGCATTTCAAGCAGCCTTCCACATGTTCAATGGTGGAAGAGCAATCGGGACATAAAGCAGCACCGCGCCTTATGGGTGTTTCAGCATATAAAAGCGAAGTATCAATCTGGAAGTTAATAGTTTTGAAATCCCCTGTACGGTGCATGGTTAGGAAGTTCTCCAAAGCCTGTCCCACGGCATCACCGCAGGAAGTAATCATCTTCCCTTTGTTCCACATGGGAGATTGGCAGCGAATACCCTTAAGTTGGCGAATGATGGCATCTATTTTGACATGAGAGCGCAATGCAAGCGAAGATAAGCGAGCTATTGCCTCTAATTGGGCAGAAGCACATCCACCTACCTTACCCATCTGTACAAATATCTCGCAAACACCCTGATCATCCGTATTTATGGTTACATACATGTGTCCACAGCCAGTTTCGAGGCGTTGCGTAATTCCTTGGGTAATTTCAGGACGCATACGCGGAGCAACTTTCTTTTCATGCACAGAGCTTGATGTGCTAGATGAGCCCACCGAAAGAACCTGGTTCTCGCGGCTGCCATCACGGTAAACGGTAACTCCTTTACAGCCGAGTTGGTAAGCAAGTTCGTAGGCAGAACGGATATCTTCTACAGTGGCACTGTTTGAGAAGTTAATAGTCTTGCTAACTGCGTTATCAGTATAAGCCTGAAAAGCTGCCTGCATACGAATATGCCATTCAGGGCTAATGTCGTGGGCTGTTTGAAACACATCTTTCAAATCCTGAGGAATCTCATCAAGATGTTGGATAGAACCGCATTCTGTTACTTTTTCTAGCAGCTCCTTGCTCATTAACCCCCTTTTCGTTAACTCATTCTCAAAATGCTTGTTAACATAGAAAAGCTTTTCACCATCCATCACCGTCTTAACATAGGCAAGGGAAAATTGAGGCTCCACCCCGCTGGAAGTATCAGCAATCATCGAAATAGTTCCTGTGGGAGCAATAGTGGTTAAAGTTGCGTTACGAATCCCTTTCTTTTGTATTTCACTAAACAAGCTCTCCCAATCTTTGGTAATAGAAATGCGGGCTACATCTCCAGTAGCATATGTGCTTTGGGGAAAGTTGTGAAACGAAGCCTTGTTTTCAGCAATCTCCATAGAGCGTTTTTTTGCTTCATAATCTATTGTTTCCATAATCTTGCCGGCAAGTTCAATAGCCGGATCACTAGCGTAGGGAATATTTAGTTGAAAAAGCAAATCCGCCCAACCCATTACACCCAAGCCAATTTTCCGGTTAGACCGCGCCATCTCATCTATTTGCGGTAGAGGGTAGCGAGATTGGTCTATTACAGCATCCAAGAAATCAACACTATCGCGTACAACTTCTCTCAGCTTATCAAAATCAATAGTCTCGTCATTTACGAGCAAGGAGAGATTTATAGAGCCAAGATTACATGCTTCATTGGGTAATAATGGCTGTTCACCGCAGGGATTAGTGGATTCTATCCTGCCCACTGCCGGAGTAGGATTAGCTTGATTGATTCTATCTAAAAAGACTATGCCAGGTTCGCCATTCTTATATGCCATATCAACAATTAGAGCAAATACATCGCTAGCTTTTAACTTGCTTACTTGCTTGCCTGTGTTTGGAGAGAGAAGGTCGTAATCATCATCCTGAGCTACTGCCTGCATAAAAGAATCGCTTATCCCTACGCTCAAATTAAAATTGGTAAGCTCTCTGGTATCTTCCTTGCACACAATAAAATCCAAGATTTGGGGATGGTCTACGTTTAAGATTGCCATATTAGCGCCACGGCGCGTACCACCCTGTTTTACAGCATCTGTAGCAGCATTGAATACCTTCAGAAAAGAAATGGGACCACTAGAAACGCCATTGGTAGAACGTACGCGAGCATTTGCCTCACGCAGGCGGCTGAAAGAAAAACCAGTACCTCCGCCACTTTTATGAATTAGGGCAGCGTTTTTAATCGTCTCGAAGATACTATCCATGCTATCTTCAATGGGTAATACGAAACATGCCGATAACTGTTGAATATCACCCCCAGCGTTCATGAGTGTGGGGGAGTTGGGCAAGAAATAGCCGGAATCCATCAGATTAAAGAACTTGGCTTTAAGCTGGTTATCTCCGGTGGAAATGTTCTCTGATACTCTATCCAACATCTGCTGCCAATCTTCCAACAGATTGCCAGCGTCATCTTTACGGTAATAGCGTTTCTTAAGTACTTTCAGTGCATTATCAGTTAATATCACTTGCGCTCCTATTGTTTGGGTAAAGCAAGAATTTCTCGGGCTTGTTCGGGAGTGGCAATTGGACGACCAATTTCTTTGGCAATACGCGCAATTCTGGCTACAAGCTGAGCATTGGAATCTGCAACTATACCTTTATGATAGAAGATGTTATCTTCAAAACCACAGCGAATATGACCACCACTAACCAGGGCTAACATTGCAGTGGGTAAATGCCATCTGCCAATGCCAGCAACTGCCCAGGTTGCGGTTGGGATTTCTTCTTTTAGATGCTCTATCATGTATAACAAGTTTTTAGGTTTACCGCTCATGCCGCCAGGTACACCTAGCACAAACTGCATGTGCAAGGGAGCGTGAACAATGTTTCCCGCTTTAACCAGCTTGGCAACGATATCTATCATGCCAGATTCATAAACTTCAACCTCTGGAGCTACGCCATATTCTTTGAAAGCTTCAGCCAAGCGCACTATATCCTGTGGTTGATTGATGAATACGCTATCTCCAAAGTTAAGCGTTCCAGCATTTAAAGTGCCCATCTCAGGCTTTAACGCAAGAGGAGCTAGGCGTTTTTCGAAGGCTTCGCCAACTGCGCCGCCGGTACTGATTTGGATAATCATTTCCGGCACAGCCTTGCGAATGGCTGCAATGGATTCCCGAAAGCGTTCCATGCGCTGAGTGGGGCTGCCATCGTCTTCCCGCACATGCAAATGCACAACTCTCGCTCCGGCTTCAAAGCAGGCTTTGGCGTCTATAGCCTGTTCTTCCGGTGTTATTGGTAAATTAGGTTGGTCTTTTCTTAAGGTTTCAGCTCCAGTAATGGCAGCAGTTAAGATAATGGGTTTCATACATATACTCCTATATTATTAATATTTTACTTTAAGTGTCTCTAGTCTTTGAACCAGCTTTCGAACAAGCGCACTCTCGCCAGATTACCGATATGGTTTTGAAGTATCTGTTGTGCTATTTGAGAAAATTTATCTTCGTTATCGCTTACAAAATAACAGTCTTTCCCTTTTGTGCCATCGCTATCAGGAGGCAATAACCTCGCTAGGTATTCAGTAATGGCATCTGCGCTATCTACCAAAGTGACTTCTTGTCCAATCGCATCTTGAATTACTTTGCGCAATAAAGGATAGTGGGTGCATCCAAGTACGAGGGTGTCTATGTTGTTGCTTTTTAAAGCCTGTAAATACTCTTTTGCGATGCTCTTGGCTATTTCATGATCTTGCCAACCTTCCTCTACAAGAGCTACAAACAGGGGACAGGCGACAGGAAACACTAACGCATCAGGGATAAGCTTTTGTATTGCTTTGGTATATGCCCCGCTACGTATAGTACCCTCTGTTCCAATAACACCAATGCGCTTGCTCTTGGTTTTCCTTGCAGCTTGTTCTGCACCTGGCTCTATAACACCTATTATGGGAATATCTGTAAGTTGCTGCAAAGCTGGTATAGCAACGGCTGAAGAAGTGTTACATGCCACAATTAGAGTCTTTATTCCCTGTTGTAAAAGAAAACGTGAATTTTGAATAGAATACTCTATGATGGTATTGGGAGACTTGGGACCATAAGGAACCCTTGCGGTATCTCCAAAATAAATCAAGTCCTCTTCCGGAAAAGCAGCCCTAATCGCCTTATAAACGGTTAAGCCACCAACTCCAGAATCAAATAATCCTATGGCTTTCTTCATTTCTTCCTCTTCGAATGTTTAGTAAAACTCTTTTGTTTTGATTCATGCTTTTTATGCCGACTTTTTGCGTCAATAGCTTTTGATCGGTTAGGAAAGTTTGATTTCTTTTTAACATCAGTTGCCGAGGGCTTGTACTTATCACGGTCAAAAATATGTTTAGGTGCTTGGTCACCGGATATAGGCTCAACATATACATCATCGTCAACAGCGATTATTTTCACCTTCAAACAGTCCATTAGCTGGTAATAAAAGCCATTTGAGCGATTTACGTAACGCATTTCTTTATCATAATAATCCCAGGTACCATTGCCTAGATCAGTGTGTTTCATCATGGTATTAACAGGAATTTCATTTAAACGTATAATCACACCGCTCGAAGTAGTTCCCACCACTATTCCCGAGAAAGTCTCACCTACTTTATCTTTCATAAATGTCTTGCTGTAAATCCGCTCAATATCCCGTTCTGCTTGGTCTGCTTGTATTTCTTGGTCAGAAGCTATATGCGCATAAAGTTTAACTTGCTGTGTGCTAAGTTTCTGATTGCTACTTTTCAGTAGATATATCTTGCATAGATGATGCACCACTAGGTCGCACAATCTACGAATAGGGCTGGTAAAATGTGTGTAGTTTTGCAAAGCCAAACCAAAATGACTGATATGCTCGGTACTGTAACGGGCTTTCTTCATGCTTCGCAAGACAATGCGATCGAATACTTTATGGTATTCCGGAGTGGGGAAAGAAGCTAAGAGATATTGCAGAGATTTATTCAGATTTTCGTGCATTTCCCACTCCACACCGTAGTGAGAGAGGGTCTCAATTAGCTTTTCTAGTTTATTAAAATCGGGATCTTCATGGATGCGATATAAGGAGATGGGGGAGAGCAGGGAAAGTTTCTCCGCGGTGTATTCGTTGGCAATAAGCATAAAGTTTTCTACCAGCTTATGGCTTTCAGTCTCTTCTGCCAAGGTAAGCCTGTGAACAAAGCCATCATTGTCATACTGATACTCTATCTCAGGTAAATCAAAAAAGATGTAACCTGCTGCCATGCGCTTGGCTGTTAAAAGGCGGGAGAGTTCTCTTGCTGCAAATAGTGAAGTAACAAGAATCGGGGGAAGCTCGCTGTTAATATTTTGCAAATCAGGGGAAGTAGCAAATAATTCATCCACTTCTTCATAAGCAAGCCGCATGTTACTGCAAATTACACTCTCGTAGATTTGCTGAGAGAGTATCTTTCCCTTGCGGTTGAACTCGGTTTCAACGGTCATGCACAATTTATCTTCTAAAGGTCTTAAACTGCAGATGTGGTTAGATAGCCTTTCAGGTAGCATGGGAATAACTTTCTTCGGGAAATAGAAACTATTGCCACGTTTGGCGGCTTCCGTGAACAATGCCCCTCCTACAGGAAGATAATGCGCCACGTCGGCTATATGGACGTATGAACGCCAACCCTGAGGTGTTGCGGTTATTGATATAGCATCATCAAAATCTTTGGCTGATGCAGGATCGATGGTGAAAGTAAAAAGGGAACGCAAATCATGGCGCCTTTTAATTTCAGTATCATCCACCACTTCTGAGAGATGGTTAGCTGCATCCATAACGTCGTCAGGAAAATCAAGAGGTAGATTGTACTGCCTAATAACTGCCAATAATTCAACTTGAGGGTCCCCAGATTTGCCAAGTATCTCAGTGATTTTACCCACAGGAAGCTTTCCTGATGATGGCAAGCCCCAATTAGTTACGGTAAGAACAACTTTATCGCCTTCTACGGCACCTGCGTTATCGGACACTTCAAACCAATTGTGTATTTTGGGGTTACTGCATACAAATGTCCAGCGGTTCTTTACTCTTAAAATGTCTCCTGCAAGTTTATCAGAGCTTCTATGCACAATTTTACGGATAACACCATATTCTTGTTTACCACGCCGCAGTTTAGATTCGATTGCAACAATGTCATTATGATAAGCATTTAGAGTATCTTCCGCGCCAATAAAGTAATCCTTATCTGGAGTGCGTACAAAAGCAAATGAGAAATTCCGAGATAGGGGAGTGGCATCGAAGGTGCCTTCAATTAGTTTAGGGTTTTGGGGGGTAGGTTTGGAAGTAAAACTCTTGGGTGCTTTTGCTGCAAGCTTGTATTTCTTTTTATCTTTGATAATAGTGTGGCTGGCAAGTAGAGCAGAAAGTGTATCACTAAGCTTATGTTTCTCTTTTTTGGTGAGTTTCAGAGTGTTAACAATCTCATTATAGGACATGGCTATGTTACTGTTATGCCACAATAAGTCTTTAAGTTGTTGAGTAATTACATCATGTTTCATCGAACTTCCTATCAGTACTTCTTACCGATTTTCTCAGCTAATATACGTTGCAATTCTGGTTCTTCAGTTTTGCTATGTGAAAAGCGCAGTGATTGCCCACGAAAGGTATCTAAACGTCGAGGCATTTTAAAAGTGCTAAGCGTTATACCTCGCTTATCTTGGTAGAAACAACCAAAATCATTGTAGGGTCTGCTTACTTTTACAAACAAATAGCGAATTAGGTATTTATCATCGAAAAGGAAATAGTCCGTTGGAATGAAATAAGGAAAGAGGTTAAATATAACCAAGGTCATCCCAACTACATAATAAATTGGCTGAGCCCAAGATAGTACTGTAATTTGATATAATAAGACAGCTAAGAGTATGAGAAACGAAACCAAAACTAACGAGGTGTAGGGACGTTCAACAAATGGCCAGGATCTCCATGATAACAGTGGTTCATGCGACATTTTGAATTATCTCCCTGCATTTCTCAATTTCTTCTTTGATTATTAATACTAAGGGGAAGCTTTTGGAGGTAGAGAATTTAGACCCCAGGGTATTTGCTTCTCTTTGCATTTCTTGGATGATGAAGTTGAGTGTCTTGCCATTATCAGCCGATGATTCAAGCGTGGATAAAAAGGTTTCGATATGACCATTGATACGGGAAAGCTCTTCTCCGATATCATATTTATCTACATATATTGCTAGTTCTTGAACAATCCTCAGTTCAAGATTTTCAATCTTAAAAGCAGTAACGAGCTCTCCAACTCTTTTATACATATTATCGAATAAGTCCTTTTTAAAGGGTGCGCTCAAGTTGCTAACCTTAGCACAAGCATTGCCAATATTGTTCATTGCCTCTTTTAGTACCGTTCTAATCTGGGTGGATTCCGCTTCCAATGAATGCTGTATCTTCTCTAATGCTTCATCAAAGGCAACATCTAACATATTGGCTAACAGCTTATCATCAACTAAGTTGTTAATATTTTCAATAACTCCTGGCTCTTGTAACAAATACTCGATTGAAACATCCGATTTTATGTTTAACAATTCAGCAGCAGCATTTGCCAGGTCTTTATATTTTAGCAACTTAGCCTCATCTAAATGAAGCTTTGGTTCACGATGATCGCTATAATTCAATCTTACTTCCACGGTACCGCGACTAAGTACTTGGGGAAGACGTTTCCTGATGTTTGCTTCATAAAAACTTAAGTCACGAGGAAGATACAGCCGTAAATCAAGATACCTAGAATTAACTGACTTTATCTCAAATTCTATATCAATATTGTTTTTACTGAAGCGTGCGCTTCCAAATCCTGTCATACTTTTCATTATCTATCTCCAATAATAAATGTTATAATATGTTCTCCATGGGCGAGAGGCATGTGCATGGGAGACAATCCAATAAGAACATAAGAGGCTAGTTTACATAACATGCCTTAACCAAACACTATCAGCAGTCTATTTACAAATCAAGGTACCCGCAGTTGCATCTGTAACCCTTGCCTTTTTCAAACTTCCAATCTCAGATTCGCTGCCTTTTAAAACCGCAATTTTAAAATCTCTGGTTTTCCCTGAGACTTGGTCTTTGTTTTTTTTACTCATACCTTCTATATATACTTCAACTTCTTTTCCGATTTGTGCTCTGAATTTAGATAAGGTGATTTCTCTTTGCAGATCAATCATCTTTTGTAATCGCTCCAGTCTGATGGCTTCTGGGATCTGATCGGGTCTCGTTGCAGCATCTGTGCCTTCGCGTGGGCTATATTTGAAACAGAAGGCATAATCGAAACCGACTTCATTTATCACAGACATAGTATCTTGGAACTCTGTATCGGTTTCAGATGGGAAACCTGCGATTATATCTGTCGTAATAGCTACGTTAGGAATCGCGCATTTTAGCTTAGCCACCAATGAGAGATAATGATCAATCGTGTATTTACGGTTCATTTCTTGAAGAATACGGTTACTACCGCTTTGCATGGGAAGGTGAATATGTTCGCAAACACGTTTAGAGCTAGCCATAATATCAATTAGAGCATCAGAGAGGTCTTTAGGGTGAGATGTTATAAACCTTATTCTGGCAATACTATCAACGCTTTCAAGGCGTTTTAACAACTCTGGGAAATCTACTTCATTATCGTGGTAGGAATTGACGTTTTGACCTAGCAATGTAATATCCAATAAACCTTCTTGACCTGCCTTCTTTACATCATTAACTACATCATGCCAAGGTCTGCTACGTTCTCTACCTCTTACATGAGGTACAATACAGTAGCTACAGTAGTTATCACATCCTCGCATGATGGTTACAAAGCCACATGTTTTACTTTGATGAATCGGCATAATATCTTGATAAATTTGAGTTGCTTCGAAATCCAACAAATAGGGATTCATCTCTTTAGCTGATAATAAGTCAGGAAGTCGGTCATATTGATCTACCCCAATCACAAAATCTACTCCGATTTTGTCCTCTATCAGCCTCTTCCCTATTCTTTGCGCCATGCAACCTAGAACTCCAATCTTTATCTTAGGATTGGCTTTCTTCCTATGTTTCTCATTGGATATCCTGCCCAAGACTCTCTCTTCGGCATGAGAACGTACGGAGCAAGTATTGAACAATATCAGCTCAGCTTGGTCCATATCATTTACTAACTTATGCCCAGCAGTGATAAGCAGTGAAGTTACTAATTCACTATCAGCAACATTCATCTGGCATCCGTATGTTTCTATGTAGAAGTTCATTGTTTATCTGCCTCTGTTTTATTCATCAATATATTATTTAGTTAGCGCTTTGGATTTAGGCAATAGATCTTTCACTCGCCATTTAGCATAACCTAGCGCAATACCATCGGAATTTACTAGTATTTCTGAAGCAGCATATTTGTCCAGTAGAGAAATAGTAAATTCTATACTAAGCTTCAGAATAGGCAGATAGGAAGAATCAAGCAAATAAGGCAGGTAGTGAATCTCATCATGGTTGCGTATATCATTAGCTAGCTTTTGCAAATCACTTATATTGATAGGTTTACCTTGATAAATATCCGGGCAAGCTAAACCACCTTTATAGATAACTGCCGCAAGGTAAGTGAAAGTAAGCCCTATGCCTACTATCTTTTTTGGGTAAATGTCAGGTAAAGGTTGCATAGCTTTCTTCAGGCTTGTTTGGATGTTAGATTCTATTGCTAATTCAGCTTGCGTAATATTCAATAATCCAAAGGGAATATAGAAACTCTCATAAGTTCCAGAGCTTTTACTGATGACAAGCTCAGTACTAGCACCACCAATATCAATAATTATAACGCCCTCTTCCCCATTTGCAACATCTTGCGCAGCATAGTAAACGTAACGGCTTTCTTCACGTTCAGATATGATCCGTGGTTTCACATTATATCTATCTTCTATTCTCTTCAGCAGGGCACTGGAGTTATCTATATAGCGTGATACACCGGTAGCAATGCAAACTTTTTCTGAATTTATGCATGTATCCATGTGCATAATGGGATTTATTGCACTTAGGACAGATTTCATGCGAGCTTCGCTAAAGCTATTAACCCGCAGATTCTTTGCCAACTTAGTAGTGCAATGAGCTTTATGAATAACTTTTAAAGTATTTAAGTCGAACAAGACATAGTTCAAAGTATTGGAGCCTAAGTCGAACACACTTAGTAGCTTAGCATTAGGATACTTCAGATCAATGTAGTGTTTTAGTATCTGCCCGACAATTGCTGAGTTAGCGTTTCCATAAAGGGGATTAACCTTTGGTTGAGGATGTACCTGCGATAATAGTTTATTCCACTTAGAAACGCTATTATTCAAGCATTCTAAGTACATACAATTGGAGTAATCCTTTAGCCCTTCACGCAAACAAATCTCTTCTGGATAATTACCTCTCGAGCAGTACATGATATACTTGTTAAATTGAACTGCCTCTGCCAAGGTACTATAGCCAAGCTTGCAGAGTACGATATCTGCATTGAAGATCAAATCCAGAAAATCATCACTTACCTCTACCTGATAGTGGTTTTTTGCTGATACATTTGAAAACGTAGAGATAACCACACCCTTAAAAGCCTCGCATAATGTTTCTATGTTTAGCTCTAAGTTCCCTTCTCCGCCGAACATAAGCAATAGAATCTTAGTGTCACTTTCCATACAGTGGCTCTTACGGAAGTTAGAATAATTACTTTTCTTACGGGCAAGCACTCCACATTGTTCTTTATTTGCCAGCGCAGCAACGCTATCGATGGAGCTAAAAGGTAAGCGAAAACTATGGTCAAAGCTTTGATACATTGACCAGATGGTATTGAGAATAGGTTTTAACTCCGTGTCATTTTCGAACAAGCCTTTGTAAATGTGATGCCAATCAAAATTACTAATGGCATATGCAGGAATCTCGGCATAAATCGCAATTTGTGAGACTAAATATGGAATATCAGCGATAATGATATTTATCTCTTCAGTTCTGATAAACTCCAATTCATCGGCTATTATTCTATCCCGCTTACCTAATATACTCACAATTGACTTTTTAGTTGCATCATAATCTACAGACAAGTTATCTCCATGCTTCACCCCACTGTCGATAGAACGCGAATGTAGCTTAGAAAGATTAGGGTTTAAATTGGCAAACAGGAAAGCAGGTTTCTCACTTATAATATGACAATATACACCATAGCTATTCATCTGCTCTGCCAGTGCACTTATGCGGGTGGCATGACCGTACCCATGGTTAGAAACGTATAACGCAAGCTTAAGCATAACAATCCTTATTGAAGTATTAGTTTTCTTGTCTTTTCTTTAGCCTTGATCTCAATAATAAGATGATTGGGCATACATATTATGGGCATTGAACTGCTGTAACCTTGTTTTACACAGCGTTTGTCTGGACAATCAGCCGCAATCATTCTCACTTTTCCATTGCTTATCGATATAGTATTGTGCTCATCAATACGAATGATTTCATTTTTATTGATTGGGTACACAGACAGCAACTGGTTGTCCTTATATATGAACACACTAGTCATTTTTGTTGATTTAGACAAACTGATGCTACTGAGGATAACTGCAATTATGACCATCACCACAAGCACAGCATCCGCGATGCTAAAAGTATTTATAAATAATCTGTTAGACTTTAGCATCTATTCAGAGAGTATTTGGGGATTTGCACATTTCCTGCGTAAACCCGGCTGAGGTATTTAGCTGCGATATCGCAGGCATGCTCAATTTCACTAGCTTTAGTGGCATGGGCAGAAAACTTGAAATCGGGATGATATGCAGAGATATGTAAAGTAATATTGCGATCTATTGAGGCGATAAATTTAGCTAAATCTTCAATCTCAGAGGCACTGTCATTATAACCCGGTATAAGTAGATTGGTTATTTCTACATGTATTCCGGCTTGATAAGCAATCTGAATGTTTCTTTTAATAACCTCCACATCTCCCCCACATACTTGTCTATAAAATTCACTGTTTATTGATTTTAAATCTATGTTCATGGCAGTAATATGTGGAACAATGTCTTTGAAAGGTTGCTCATTCAAATAGCCATTTGTTACTAGCACAATGTCTATCTTACCACCTGTCAGCTTCGCAAAATCCCATATGTATTCATACCACATTAAAGGCTCTGTATATGTAAAAGCTACTTGAGTTAAATCATGTTTCGTTAGTGTAGAAACTAACTCTTCCACGCTTAACAATTTGATGGAACATTCCGTTTGGCTAATGCTCCAATTCTGACAAAATAAACAGCCTAAATTACACGAGTTTGGACCCAAGGAGAGAATTGAAGAACCAGGATTAAAATGGTATAGCGGTTTCTTTTCTATGGGGTCTATTGATATTGATGCGCACTTCGCATAATTGTCGGCTATCAACACCCCGTTAACTACCTTTCTTCCGCGGCAATATCCAGTTTCACCTTCCGCAATTAAGCACATTCTGGGACATAATTCGCAGCGAACAGATGTCCCTTCCTTACTAAAGTATAATGCTTCTCTCATTTTCGTATCTCCATAGTATTTATTATGGTTTGCATCTGTTCATCCAATGCTTGTGAGTTTTCATTCAATATCTGTTTAGCGTGCGTTCCCAAACTATTGCGCTTTGCTTCATCTTTTGCAAGTGAGATTATATCTGGGTTTAGCTTAGATCCATCAGATACAACTATGCCATTGCCTTCCTGAAGCTTTTTTACAGAATCCTTACATGAGCGGTGGAAATTCCCTATAATGATAGGCTTGGCATAAAAAGCAGGCTCTAGAGGGTTGTGCCCCCCAAAATCATAAAAAGAACCACCTACAATAGCAACATCACAGATAGCATAAGCTTTATCTAACACACCCAGGGTATCTATAACCAACACTTTGGTATCTATGTTATCTTCCAATATTCCTTTTGAATACAGCCGATAGTGAAGGTTCTGCAATAGAGCAAGCACCTCTTTTAGCCTATTGGTGTGCCTGATGGCAATGATAAGCTTTAGCTTGGGTATCTTCGTTGTTAAAGCAGGCAACATAGAGAGAATAAGTGCCTCTTCGCCGGGACGGGAAGAACCCCAGCATAGGATAAAATCTTCTTCCTTAAATCCCAGCTCTTTGCGAATATCATTTTGATTGTAATCTTTCAGCTTCAAAGAGTATTTCAAATTCCCACTGTTGATTACCGGACAGTTAAAGATTTGCCGATATCTAAGCGCATTCTCTTCGCTTTGGGCATAAATACCCTCTATGGAACTCCCCACAAACCTCAATATGTTTCTCAGTTTATGATACCATTTAAAAGTGCGCTCAGACATCCTAGCATTAATAAACAAAACCTGTACTTTATGCCTTTTTGCCCAATACAACATATTTAGCCATATCTCTGTTTCCACTATGCAGATTAGGCTTGGATTAATCTTATCAAGCTGTTTATTTCGGATGTGAGGTACATCTACTGCTGAAAGATATGCTTGCACAAGAGGTGATATACTTTGCGCTAACTGCAAGCCTGTGATGGTACTGGTAGTAATAACAATCTGCAAAGCTCTATCTTCATCTAGCAGCTTAGTAACAAGAGGTTTAATCGCATTCACTTCCCCTACAGAAGCAGCATGAAAGAGAATTCCCTTATTTGTGTCGTTGCCCCTTACAAATATGGAAGGGAGATATTTAAGTGCGTTTAATATAATGTATATAACAGGGAAAAAGAGGATGTAAACTGCCTCTAGTAGTAGATTAAACAGAGTTAAGATAGCTATCATGATTTTCCTATCCATGAAAAAAAGACGCCCTTAGGCGTCAAAATAAACTGGCGGGAGCGACGAGACTCGAACTCGCGGCCTTCTGCGTGACAGGCAGACGTTCTAACCAAACTGAACTACGCCCCCAGCGTGTTCAAAACTGCATGGATAGAAGTCATAAGTTGCAATGCCTCTTTTTTGTCAAGAGATAATTGGACACCTTTATTCCTCTTTCCTCTAATAGACTAATTGCCAAAGCATTAAGAAACATAAATTACTCCCATTCTATAGTTGCCGGAGGCTTGGAACTAATGTCTAATACTACTCTACTGATGCCCTTAACCTCGTTACTAATGCGGTTTGACACCTTTTTTAAAAAGCTATGAGGAAGTTCCGTCCAGTCCGCAGTCATACCATCAATGCTATTCACTGCACGAAGGGCGCAAACCTGATCATAAGTGCGCTCATCACCCATCACTCCTACACTATGGATGGGTAGCAATACGGCAAATGCCTGCCATGTTTTGTTGTAAAGATCAGCCGCATGTAGCTCACTGATAAAGATTTCATCCACCTTTTGCAGTAGCTGTACTTTATGTATATCCACGGAGCCAATTATCCTAACAGCTAATCCGGGACCTGGAAATGGATGTCTTTGTACCAAACTATCGGGCAATCCTAAAGATGTGCCCACTTCGCGAACTTCATCTTTAAACAGCTCGCGTAGCGGTTCCACCAGTTTTAGTTTCATTTTAGCTGGTAAACCGCCTACATTATGATGGCTCTTTATGGTTGCTGATGGACCTGCAAAGGAGACACTTTCAATCACATCAGGATACAAGGTGCCCTGCGCTAAAAACTCAGCATCGGTGTATTCTTTTGCCACTTTGTCGAATACACTAATAAACTCGGAACCAATAATCTTACGTTTCTGTTCAGGATCACTTACATTTTTTAGCTTACTAAGAAAAGCGTTTCCTGCATCCACATAGCGGATATTAAGATCAGGATAGGGTGCAAAAAGTTCCTTCACTCTAGTTGCTTCATTGTAACGCATCAAACCTGTATCCACAAATATGGGAAGGAGTTGCTTTCCAATAGCTTCATACAACAGCATCGCGGCAACAGTAGAATCAACCCCACCGCTTAAACCAAGAATAACCCTCTTCTCCCCCACTTGCTCTCTAATAGCTTTGATGCTTTCGGAGATAAAAGAGCCGGCTGTCCAATCTGCTTTCAAACCAGCAATATGAAACAGAAAATTAGCAATAATCTTCTTGCCACATGGGCTATGAACTACCTCCGGATGGAATTGAAGGGCATAGATGGGTTGGGTTTTGTGCTTTATCGCAGCATGGGGCGAATTATCTGTTTTGGCTAGGATATTAAAACAATCTGGAAGCTTGGATAAAGCATCTCCGTGGCTCATCCACACTTGTTCAATTTGCTTCAGTTCATCGAATAACACATCTTTGCAATCACCAATGTGCAGTTCTGCAAAGCCATATTCTCTCTTACTTGCAGCTTGCACTTTGCCGCCCCAGTTAGAAGCTATCAATTGCATTCCATAGCATATTCCTAAGATAGGAATCCCCAATTTCCATATTATATCATTGGGCTGAGGAGCGTTATCACTAGTAATACTAAATGGACTTCCAGAGAGAATAATTGCAGATGCAGCAAAGCTTGTTATGCTTTTTGCATCCATAAGATAGGGATGAATTTCGCAATAGACATTCAGCGAGCGTATAGTTCTTGCGATTAACTGTGTGTATTGCGAGCCGAAATCTAATATCAGGACTTTATTATGCACAAATTGCTCCTATTGAACAAATGGGTTGTTAGCTTTCTCTAATCCAATGCTGGTGGTGGGTCCATGCCCAGGAAACACAAGTGTATCGTCATCTAGGCAAAACAGCTTTTCTTTAATAGATTTCTGTATAGCGGCATTACTTCCACCAGGCAAATCAGTGCGCCCAATGCTTTGTTCAAACAATGTATCTCCGCTAACCAAGTATTTACCTGTTAACAAACAAATCCCGCCAGGTGTGTGTCCCGGCGTATGAATCACTTTAACATCAATCTCGCCAAGTTTAATGATTTCTCCATCTTCTAAAATATGTTCTGCCGGCTTTAAACTCAGCTTATAGCCCATCATATCACTGAAATTCTTTTTATTATCAACCAGCATGTCAGCATCCAGCGCATGGATAGCGCAAGGACATTTTAAGGCTTCCGCAAAGAATGCGTTTCCTCCAATATGGTCACCGTGACCGTGGGTGTTAACAATCATCTTAACTTTCAGGTGTTTATCCTTAATTGAGTTTAAAAGTGTTTCTGAAGCTGCACTGGGGTCTATAAGTAAAGCTTCCAAGCTAACTGTATCCCATAGTAACCAAGTATTAGTTTGAAACTCCGGCAAGAGTATTGAGGATTCTATTTTTATCATATCTACCCTTTTATCAATCGTAAGAAATACGATACTGTTTTATCGTTTCTGGTTTAGCTTTATTGGCAAGCACCTCAAAGGTATCACCAATTTGTTTCCCATCTTTATATGCTGTTACTTCAACAGTCCATTGGTCGGACGCTTTGGTGTTATAGTAAAGAAATAAATCATATGCGTTTTGCAAATCCAGCTCTGCTATTCTTTTTCCAATAATCAATCCTAAAGGACCCATAATATCTTTAGCTAATAGCATATAACCATTCTTAAAAACACCTTCCAAGGCGATGTTATCTGCTTCTTCCCTGCCAACAATCACTTTATGAGTATCACCCATACGGAAATGTCTGCCATTAGAGAGCAATTCCAAGTTTTCTATAGTAAGCTCATCACTATCTATCAAATCTTGTAATCTGAGGCAATAGTTTTTATCTGTCAATAAGCATCCGCCCGCAGGATGAGGGTAATCTGTTACTCCCAATTTATGCGCCAAATTAAGCTGGTCTGTCCGTCCTCTTCCATTGAACCTCAGCATATCGTTCTTATCCACCCATCCTTCTCTAATCGGAAGGGTATCGCTTAGAAGTGCTTGGCACAAGGGACGAACTATCAAATCCCTTACTCCACTAAGTTTCGCCACACTATCCAGTGAATCGCGTCGCTGAGACATGGGACGTTGACCCAATACCTCTCCGCTGATTAGATAATCAGCTTCCCTTTCAATTAGCAATTCCGCAGCTTTTCTAAACATAAAACCATGACAATCAATACAGGGGTTTAGCCTCTTCCCAAAGCCGTAAACAGGATTATCCAGAAGCAGTAAATGCTCTTCTGTTACGTCTATAACTTCTAGCTCAATATCGTTTTGTTTCGCAGATAGAATTGCCCTGTCCGTTGCCATATAAGGAGCACGGAAATAGACTGCATGCACATTGTAGCCTCGACTCTGCATCCATTTCACAGCTAAGATACTGTCCAAACCACCAGAAAACAAGGCTATTGCGTTATACTTTTTCATAAGCCAATGCCACAATTATGCCTCTTTCTGTCAAGTATGAAATGCGTTAGGTGAGAGCTTTGCAAGTGAGATACACTTGATTACTGAACCGATCAGGTGCAGTCTGCTCTCAAGGCAGTATAAATAGCCAGATAGACTTCTCTCATAATCTCTTCACACATTATTCGTGCCCATTCGTGCTTTTATTAGTGTTAATTCGTGGTAAAATCCATTATCCCCCAACTCCTTGTGCTCGCTTTGGTTACTTTGTTATGGAGCAAGGAAAGAACTGCCCTGTATGCTGACAAATACGGATGTATAAGGATGCGACATAAATTTAGATTGACAGAAAAACAAGCATTGGTTATTCTGCAATTGAGGTAGAAGTTCGTAGTGCTACACACAAGACATAGGCGATATTACTACAAGTATGGAGCATAGATGCATTTTGAGACTTTCGAGAAGTACCAGGAGTTTGATCTAATCAAACAGAAGTATGCTGTCGCTAACACTAACGCTTTAAGCGCACTTAGTGAGATAAGCGATGGATTCTTCGAATTTATTATCAGCACTTTTTACTACAATACTGGCAAATCATACGAGATCAAAACATCCATCGATAATTACCCCAACACTCAGGAAGAGATCATTTCCCAATGAAATACAATCAATCAAGTAATTTGTAATAGTGGTGCATTACTGAAATTATGCACTACGAGAGAAACAACACGATATAAACATTATACTGGAGGTACAAAATGAAAGCAAGGCGAATTATTACTATCTTAATCGCAGCAATCCTCATGCTTGCTATGCTCATGAGCTGCAAAAAGGAAACTACAGAACCGGCAGACCAATGTGCCATTCCGGTTTTAAGCCCCGGTGGCGGGACGTACACGGATACTCAAAGCGTAAGTATCATTTGTTCTACAGTAGGAGCATCGATAGCATATACTACTGATGGCAGTAACCCTACATCCAATTCTACAGCTTATACAAACCCGATAGCAATTACCGCAACCACAACAATCAAAGCTCAGGCTTTTAGATCAGGTTGGACAGATAGTGCTATAGCAACAGCTACATATACAATTGGAACAACTCCCGGGACGGTAGCTACTCCTACCTTCAGTCCTCCTGCTGCCACATACACAACAGCACAGAGTGTTACAATCTCTTGTGCTACTTCTGGAGCGACTATCTTTTATTCAACAGATGGTTCTTCACCTTCCATTCAATATACAAGTCCAGTCACCATATCTACAACTTCAACCTTAAAGGCAAAAGCTACCAAATCCGGTTGGAATGACAGCACAATTGCTTCGGGACAATACACTATTAATGCTCCCCAAACCGTAGCTACCCCCACCTTTAGTCCTGCGGGTGGTTCTTATTCCAGTGCCCAGAACTTATCCCTCGGTTGCACAACCAGTGGAGCCACGATACGATATACCACCAATGGCAATGATCCCACAGCTAATTCTACGCAATACAACTCCTCGATCAGTGTAAGCCAGACAACCACCATCAAGGCAAAGGCGTTTAAATCCGGCTGGACGGACAGTGCGATAGCAAGCGCTACTTATACTATTAGCTCAACCCCCGGCCAGATGGTCTATGTTCCTGGCGGTACTTTCACCATGGGCAGAACCACAGGTGGTGGAGATAGCGATGAACTGCCCATCCACAACGTAACGCTGAACCCCTTCTATATGGGTAAATATGAGGTTACGCAGGCAGAGTATTCCCAATATATGCAACCGAGTTCAAGCTGGACAAGTAGCTATGGGCTTGGCAATAATTATCCTGCTTATTATGTATCCTGGTATGCCATTTTGAAGTATTGCAATCTGCGCAGTATGGCTGAGGGGCTTACTCCGGTTTACAGTATCTCCGGCTCTACCAATCCAGCCAATTGGGGAGCGGTTCCTACATCCACTAATACCACCTGGAATGCAGCGATCTGCAATTGGACTGCCAATGGTTACCGTTTACCCACCGAGGCAGAGTGGGAATATGCGGCACGGGGTGCAACGAATAACCCGGATTATCTGTATTCTGGTAGTGACGACATCGATGCCGTGGCTTGGTACTCATCAAACGCAGGCAGCGCTTCACATCCAGTTGGCAGCAAATCTCCCAATGCGTTAGGTCTTTATGACATGAGCGGTAATCTTTATGAATGGTGTTGGGATTGGTATAGCAGCTACAGCTCCAGTCTGCAAAACAATCCGACAGGGCCCAGTAGCGGGTCGGGCCGTATCCTTCGGGGCGGTTACTGGTACGATCGTGCCGGCCTCTGCCGGGTTGCGAATCGAGACAGCGACAGCCCATTCGACTTCTACTTCGGCATCGGTTTCCGCGTCTGCAGGGCAGGTCTGTAAACTTTTATGATTCTTACCTTTTTACATTGGAAACTTAACAGTGTTCTCTCAGTTAAGCATAGCTACCGTAGCTCCCCCAAGCGCAGCAAGGGAGCGAAGGTGGCTGTGCGTCACACTTGGGCTTCCGGCTTTCTTTTGCTTCTTATCTTTAGGAAAGAAAAGAATATTCTAACACCGAGGGGTTAATAGTGCTAAGGATATTCACCGTAGAATACGATCCGCTCAAGAAGAGTTTTGATGATTCTGCGAAGAATGCCGTAGGCATGGTATTTTAGATAGACAGAAAACATACGAACGAAAATAATGCACCTCATAAAGACGCATTTAAATCAAATATGCCGTACTGATGGTACTCCTAGGCTGTGTGATAGTGATTTTGACTTATATAATCGGCGACTGTCTTTTTGTAAAAAGCACTGTTGGTTACCAATTCGCCGATTTATGAGTTAAAATGCTTAACTTGCTTGTTCCGCTTTTATTTTAACCCACAATTACGCTGTGTGTTAGTTGTACTGTTTTATTGCTGAACTGATCGCAGCGTAATTGTAAGTCAAAATCAATTCTTCGCAGCGTAATTGTAAATCAAAAATCATTTATTTGTAGTGCCTTCCTTGCAGCTATTGCCCTATCATTGTCCACTCATTGACCTCCACATGGGCATTGGGTGGGCAATGATAGGGCAATGCTTGCAAGGAAGAAACCAGTTTCGATACACTATTAGCTTGCGAATGTTTCAGTAATAATCCTGCCGAACACTAATAAATACCAGTAATTTAATCTTACTGGTATGAGAACAAATTTAGCAAAAATAAACGATAGCGAGATACATTTCTGTATCTCGCTTATCTAATGGGTTAATATGTATAGTTTAGAAGCTTTTGCTTTCTACATAGTTAGTCAATTTGGAAAGGCAGTTCACGTAGGAACCCAGTTCGTTATCATACCAACCGAAGATTTTGGCATGAGTTACGGGCATTTCCAGATGTTTTCCCTTAAGGTCACCAACGCTTTCCAATATTTTGGGAGGTAAGGCGATAAACCCCGTACGAGTGTGTGTCTCGTGCGCCTCGATGGTTACAGCCGCCATGCTACCAATCAGGTCTGATGATACGTTTTGTCTTTCGCTATAAACCAGCAATCCTTTTTGTGAGCCTTGGGAAGCTTGGTAAAAAACCTCATTAATGAGTTTGCGGTTAACAAGGGGTTCTCCCAGGGCATTTAGGTCGGTGTGGAAGGTAACGTTAAGGTTGATAAGAGAAACTGTGCTGGTGGGAATTCTCACGCTATCAGCCATGAACCCGATATTCCTTACCTCTGGGATCACTTGTTCAAGAGCTTTGGTAACACCAGTGGTGGATAGGATGATGTTGTTAAGTACGCTGCGAGTTTTACGGAGATCGGTAGCACCTGCTTTTGGCACACTATCAAGAATGGATTGAGTATTTGTGGCAGCATGGATAGTGCTCATGGAAGCGGTCATGATTCTTGAGGTTATCTCGCTTTCCATCAAGGGCTTAATCATGTGAGATAATCCCGTGGTAGTGCAAGAAGCCGCTGATAGCACATGATGCTCGCGAGGGTCATATTCCAAGTGGTTTATCCCAAATATAAGTGTTTTACTGTCTTTGGGATAGCTGTTTCCGCTTTTTAGCTTGAATGGGGCGCTACAAATCACCTTCAATGCGCCAGCGTCTAAGTGCCCACGTATGCAAGATTTGTCTCTTTCGGCTGCTAGGCTGGGGTCTAGGAAACTGCCTGTGCAATCCACAACAATCTTCACCCCTTCGTTAAGCCAATTGATATCCTTGGGGTCACGGGCACTACGCAAAAACTTCACAGGAATGCCGCCGATTTGTAGCAAGGGCTTATCTGCATCCAATACCTTAATCTCCACTTTGGGACCCACCATACCGTTGATGAATCGGTGAATAGAGCCATAGCTGCTGTCATTTTCGATAACCTGAAGGAGATCATCCAAGCTTTTACCAACTTCCCTTCCACAGTTAACCACGATACCATCAAAATGTTGAAGGTGAATCTGATTCCAGAGCAGTAGCTTTCCTATTCTGCCCAAACCATTAATCCCGAGCAATTTTTTGCTTCTCATATTGAGTTGCATTTTCGTCTCTCCTTTATGTATGTTTTTGTTACAATATCTCGTGGATGCTTTTTAGCGGGTGATGTCCACTATAGATGTAGCCCGTGGTGGCATCAATAGTGATGGCGTCTCCGGACTTTAGTTCACACTCTCCTATCTTACAGACAGAGGAACTCTCATCAACTGTTAGATCCCAACAATTCACTATCCCAATCAATCCCAGCCTGGTAGCAGTTACCGATGCGTGTGAGGTAACTCCTCCTCTGGAAGTAAGCAGACCTTGGCATTGGAACAACAGTTCCATATCGTCTGGAACTGTGTCCGGTCTCACCAAGATAAGCACTTCATCATCAGTTTTAAAGCGTTTTATATCTTCAGATCTAATCACAATTATGCCACTTAGGCAGCCCTTACCTATCCCTATGCCAGAACCAATCTTTTGGATATTGGAGCTATCGCAAAGCACTTTGTAGTCAGGTACTTTCTGGATAACCTGGTTGCGAGTTTGTAAGATGTAGAGATGTTCTTCAGCGGGGCTTTCAAAGGTAAATTCTATCTCCTGATGGGGGTAGTTTTTGTCCATTATAAGCTGATTAGCAAAGCGACGCAACCTATTATAAATAAGCGGGAATTGTGCTTCCAGGCTAATCCCCTCTGCTTCCGAACAAGCTTTTGCTTGCTGTTCAGAAATCGGCAAGGTGTGCACCAATCCAGCAACCACATCTTCTCCTTGGCTGCAAATTGTGAAATCTCCGTTTAGGCAAATACCAGGTTCAATGTTCCATTCGGCGTGAGTGAATATCACTCCAGAACCGGATTCCAAAGAGATGTTTCCCATCACCATTTTCTGGATGATGACGGCAGTTCCCCATTCATCTGAAATCTGCAAACGCTGACGGTATAGTTTTGCCCGAACCGTATTCCAGCTATCAAGCACATGAGAGATTGCCTTGTATAGCTGAAGATAAGGCTCTTGCTCAAAATGAATGCCATTATCTGTTAGAACAGCCTTGTAGCCCTCGGTCATTTGACGCATCAAATTCGAGGGAAACTGGGTTTTTAGGCTGATATTGTGTCTCTGTTTGTAATCTATCATAACTCTGTCAAAAAGGTCTCGCTTTAGTCCGTGAGCCATTCCCCAGCTTTGAATAAGCCGACGATAGCTGTCCCAAGCTGTCCACCCGTAATTGGGCTGTTGGGATAGCTTTAAACAGATTTCGTCGTTAAGACCTATATTCAGGAATGTGTCCATGGCTCCAGGAAGACTCATAGGAGCTCCCGAACGCACAGAAAGCAGCAATGGTTTTAGGGGGTCTCCAAACAATAGTTTACTGGACTTTTGTAGTTTCTGCAAGTTTTGCTTTAGCAGTTCGTCAAATTCGTTCGATATATCTGGATGGGTGTTTACCAAATCTCGGTTGCGATAGAGTTCTGTGGTAATTACAAAACCTAAAGGAATGGGGTATTCATAATGCCACAAGCGATTTAAGTAATATCCCTTAGAACCTAGCAACACTTGGTTTTCATGGTGATAGTTACTGCTTTGCAAGTGGAAAAACAGTTTGTCTGGATCATAGGACATCAGTTTTAGAATATCAGCAGGGCGGAATAGTTTGCCCATTTCAGCTAAGGATTCCAAGATACGGGAGATGAAAACATCCAGTCCCTGAACCATAAAGGAGGCGGAAAGCAGCTTGCGGTAAAACTCTTCGGCAAAAACCTCCCTAACATGGCGGTCTGTTGAACCATGTGCCATACGTTGCAATTCGGGATCATAAAACCGATAGTAGTATTCATTAATGATTTCGTTTACGCTGTCCTTTAGCAAGCGAAAGA
>JAQUJJ010000050.1 GCA_028681035.1 Candidatus Cloacimonadota bacterium | reverse complement strand
ACGGCGGTTCATGTTGTCGCCAGTTACTTTCTCAAATTTCAAAGCACCAGTGCGTTTCATTTCTATCGAGATATAAGGTTTATTAGCTGTACGTGGATCAGTTGAAGTTGCAGAGCCATAATCTACATTCGCCTTTGATAAATCTGAACCAGTAAGTTCCACATTGGAGTGTAAAACTACCAGACGACGGTCAGCTTTGGTTGTTTCGGCATTCTGCTTTTCCAAAGCAAGTTGAAATCCCATCGGCACAGCTTGTTTAAATAGCGAATCAGCCATCAAATCTTGAACTAAGCGTATGCTATCATAAGTTACTTCGAAATCCCTTTCTCCAGGACGGATTAAAGAACTGAAAATTCCACTCGTAGTTTTCAAGCTGTCTGCCTGCGTTGAATCTGGTGCTAAAATCTTTTTATCTTTTTTGTCCAGTTCGGCAAGAGTGGGAAACATTGCCAGGTTATTAGTGATATTCGTGTCAATTATTTCCATCACTTTTTTGCTATCTTCAGGTTGAGCAACTAGTTTGAATTCCAACATAGCTGTTTGTTTGATAAGCTTTTCAGCAGCTTCAAAATTAGAAACTCCTGGAAGTTGAACCATTATCCGTTTTTCGCCAAGCTTTTGAATGGATGGCTCTGCCACACCAAACTGGTCAATACGTTCACGAATAATTTTAATGTTTTGTTGAACTGCACCACGTGCATCTGATTCAGACAATTCTGAAGTATCTACTTCAAGCAGAATTTGCATGCCACCACGAAGGTCAAGACCAAGTTTCAACTTGTTCTTTGCCCACCATTCGGGCAACTGCGGAATAGCCAACGGAGCCAGATAAAATGCAGTTACGCAAATAAATATGACTATTGATATACCACGCCAGGAAAACTTTTTCATGGGCTTATGCTCCCTATTTCGTTATTATTACATTCAAATAAGATATTTCAATCCAAAAGTCTGATGTGCCTTCATTCGTCAAGAGAAATGTTTAAAAGAAAAACAAAACGCCATGCTGAGCCAGCCTATAATACAACACAATATTTGCTACTAATTACGATATAAATGCGATAGAGTATCAAAATATTCCTTGACTAATTTGTACAAATTGATTGTTTCGATTAGTTCGTGAAATCAAAAGAAATGGGACTATAGGAGAAATAGTGACATATAGGTGTATTTGCTTTGATATAACGAGATTATGGATATGCAAGATTCAGAGAGCTTTGGTGTAAGTGCTATGAGACGTTCTATTCATGGCTTCTGTTTGTTTCTGTTTATGTTTAATCTCTCCTTGCTTCTGGCAACAACGAATCGGCAGGATGTTTTAATTGGGAAAATACCCAGGTTGCATGCTCTAAATAGTTCAGTTGAAACCGTAATTCGTTTTTCTCATCCTATAGGGCAGGAGAATATTGAGCTTATCTATGTTAACCAAGACGGACATAGACACATTGGCGTGGATTTAAATCTCGCTGAGCAGCTAGAATCTAGAGTTGTTGGCGAAAAGATTGAGGAATACATGTTAGCTTATCTGCTGGATTGCAATCTTGAAAATTATGCACTGAAAGCCAGTATTCCTCAGCTTAATAAGCAAGACCTTGCAGCTAAAATCACTACTCTAAAATTGGCTATGCAGCTAAACACTCAAACCGCTGATGACAGACTGATACAGATAGAGATAAACAATCCCAAATTAAACTTGAAATTCGAGATTCCTTTGGACTTAGCAGCTCTATATGGTAAGGATAAAAAGGATTTGGAGGAAGAACTACATCAGCAAATTGTATCTGTAGGGCATTCCAAGCCGCATAATACTACGGATTATCCCGATTTAGAGCAACTTTCCCCATATCAGGACAGCCTATATGTATGGGAAAAGCCGGCTCTGGATAGCCTTTTTACGGCACCGCGGTTCCTTGCTATGCAGGATGCAAAGCTCCTAGATATTTTCAATCCCCAATATCCTCTGGAATCACTTTTCAACTATCTGCAAACCCCGCAAATGTTACATTCCGCTATTCCCGTCCTGCTAAAGCATAATCTTTATGGCAATAGTAGTAAGCAAGCCCGTGTCCCATTCTCTGCCCTTCACAAACTCTTAAGCCAAGGGATGAGTACAGCACTTAACATTCGCCCCATTGATCAGAAAAAGTATGCTGTGATGCTCTTTTTCTATGATTCCGTAACCGGGGTGCGCCACCTTTTACATGGCTCCTTTGATGCAGAACAGTTGTTCTGTTCTCAGCACAAAGAAATCGCACTTACCCTATATAGCTACATAATAGGTGATGCCGAAGATATGCAAAACCAATCAAACCGCGAACCGCTTTGGCAAATTAACATTAAGTAGGAAACATGAAAAAGATATTAATCTTCTTTGCCATTGTAACTTGCACCCTTTGTGCTAATGCAAAAAGTAAAACTGACTTGCAGACGGCAGAAACTGTGCGAAGTATCAAGCTGTCTCATGATACATACTGGTGGGACGAAATTCCGCTTAATCTTGCTGAACTAAAAAAGAATCCCCAGCAGAGAGATATTCTACGCCAGAACCTCAAGCTGAATATCGGAAATCAAATTAAGAGCTATGTATATGGTTCTATAAGCGTTAAGGAAACTGAAACAGATGGATATAGCCGTTCTAACTATAATCACTCTGTTACGGTGAGCACAAACTTGTATCTTAACAACGTTGGCTATTACGAATATAATAGAGATAAAAAACTCTACCTCTTTGCCTATTTGAAGCGCAGCGATTTTTGGGAGCAGGAAAATGAGCAAATTGCTAAGATTAATAATGTAGTAGCCAAAGCAAAACAAATGGAAGAAAGTGGCGAAAGCGATTATCTTTACCCATATTACAAGGCATATCTGATGAGTTATAATGTTACCCGCTCCTTTGCCGGTATAAACGGAGAACCTGATTTGCAGTTTTGGCTGGAAAACAAGCTCTACAGTATTCTGCGAAAGATACAAATACGCAGTGTGGTATATCCTGGTACCGATAATAAAACCAGACCGGTGGAGCTCTTAGTGGATAGCCTTGCCCTGCCTTCAGGATTATTGATTGATATTCCCAGCTTGGGCTTCCACCAATTGGCAGTTACCGATGGTAAGTGTAAGTTATTTTATGATGCTCAGCCATCCAGAAGAATCGATGAACACCAAATTTGTCTGGCGATAAATCCTGCGCTTATGGCTTCAGAAAAGGAGATTTCAGAGCTTGCTGAACAGCGCAAAATTAAGGTGGAAAGCAGGATTCAATTAGATTTTTCTGATCTTGTAAAGATTGATTTCACTTACCTAACAGATAACTTGATGGTAAGGTTCACACCCAGTTTTAATAATCTTAGCCTAAGCTTTGTGCAGTGGGATTTGGGCGATGGTAGCAAAGCGAGAACTGCTGAAGCTTTTGAACATGTTTATCCAGCAGGAGGAGAATATCTGGTTTCATTAGTCGTAAATGGTGAGTTTACTGTTACTAAGACTCTGCAGCTTAAGTCTGTTATCCCTGATATTTCCCTTCCCGCGATAGATAAAACTAGTATCGATGCACCTGATAGCTTGTTTAATACACTAGATTCCTCTTATGGTGCAATAGAAGTGAGTGATTTGGCGAAACCAGAAATACCAGAGCTTGCGCCAATTATATCAAACCCCAAACCACTTGTGAAAGAACAAACACTTAGCAAAGCGGATTATATAGCCAAAGAGCTGCTGAAGTGTAAAAACGCCCCCGAGTTGCTGAAGTACTTAGACCAACAAAAAGCGGAGCATCTCCTTGCCTATGGAAAGCTTAAGCGTGATTCCGCTTTAGATAATGTCTGGATAGTGATTATGGAAAATGATGGCATGATAACAGCAATTCTACAACCACAGGACGATGCTTTTGTAGATTTACTTACCAAGGCTATAGTTAGCGATGTCTTTGCTACATATCGTGGGAAAGCAGCCATCTATATCTCGTATTACTAAGAGAAGGTAAAAATGAAAAAAGTATTACTACTAATCTTGCTTAGCGTGCTTTGGCTGGCTCTAACGGCTATCCACAATACCAACGTAATCCTTTGCGGGTTAAGCGATGCCGGGTTGAATGCCACGATGCAGCACCATCTGAGCGAGTTGATAACAGGCTTCAACAAGGCTTATGCCGGCAAAGATGAGCTAAGCGTCCCTTCAGGTTCAATTAGCTCTGCAGCAGCAAAATCCTTGAACGAAATGTGGAAAGGGAAAAGCTTTCTTTGCCCGGAAACCGAGCTAATCTTGAATGTTATAAAACGCTGTGATGGCAATTACGAGGTGCGCAACATCCCCATCCTCTACGAAACGAAATCTAAGGATGCTTTGGATGATGAGCTTGTGATTGTCTTTGATACTGCTGGCATCATTCAGGGTGTGCTGATTGCCTTGGAACGCGAGAAATATACCCAAATGTTCGCCGATGCCTATACTCTTCAGGATAGAAGATTGCGGGAGATAATCCTGAATTTCATAGAGAACTTCCGTACTGCCTATAACCGCAAGGATATTAGCTATCTGGATCAAGTGTTCAGCGACGATGCCTTGATAATTGTGGGACGGGTGCTTTCTTCACAACAAAAACTACCGGACCAACTCGATAAGCCAGTTCTTAAGCTTAGCGATGATAAAAATGTGGAATATGTGAAGCTGAAGAAATCGCAATATATTTCAAATCTACGTAAGCTATTTGCTAAAAACCGCTTTGTAAAGGTTGAATTTGCCGGCTTCAAGATTCAACAGCACCATTCCAAACCCAATTTCTATGGTGTGCAGTTATTCCAAAAGTGGCGTTCTTCCACCTATAGTGATGATGGCTATCTCTTCCTGCTGATTGATCTGCGCGACGAGGATAAGCCCATTATCTGGGTGCGAACCTGGCAACCCGGAGAGTTTACCAAGCCAGGCGAGGCTTTTGATTTGGCAGATTTTACGCTGAATTGAGTAGAAAAGTCGAGGAGTCGAGAGGTCGAGATGTAGCGCAGCACGCCGATGCTGCGTAAGTGAAAAGATGGAAGAGTGAAACACGTTTTGAAGATTTATCTAAATGCCGCCTCTACAGGACACTCTTTTAGTGGGACTGTTCAATAAGAAGAGAATATCTCCCAACAGTTTAGCATATTTTAGCTATAAAAAAGTGAGCGATTGTCTCATTTTTAGCTTTCTTCCATTATTGACCTTAAAATATCCGCTAAAGTCCCATCGGGATGGTATTTCAGATAGCAAACAATACGCAGAGACGGATAAAGTCCCTTCGGGACGGCATAGATAATGAAATGGATCAATTCAGCTATAAACAACAGATAGTATTGGAGATAAGCAAAATGATGATACCATATTCTATCTAAAATGCCGTCCCGATGGGACTCAGGGTGCATTGAGTGATGGTTTTCTATCTGAAATATCGTCCCGATGGGACTCTATAAGGTATGGCCTTAGCTATGATGATGCCGACCTGTTTTTCCACAAGAAAACATCCGAAGTGGCCTAATATGGTTCTGATATTTGAACAGTCTCCTTAGTTAGCAAACGAACAATCCAAGATTTCGCTTGACTAATATCGGCATTATTTAAGAGAATTATCTAAGGTATATATTTAGTTATCAATGGGGTTTTATAGATGAAGACAGTCCGGTTTATTTTACTGCTGCTGCTGACATTGCAGATAGTTTCTATCTGTGCTCAAACGCGGTTGAAACGTTTTGAAATAATCGCCAAAGAAACTTCACAGTTCAGCATAAATGTGGATCATCCGGATTGTGCAGTTCTGAGTGTTTACAGTGCTATTACCGGCTTGAAATTCGAATCCAACATGGGCAAGATTAAAGCTCAGAACTATCTTCCGCGGGAAAGCCGTTATGTTATCTTCCTCTATCCCGAAAAACAGAAGATATCCGTTAAATGCCCCGGATATATTGAATCCGAATTCCCTATCTTCAACAATCTAAAAGCCAAACAGCAATTTAGCTATGAAATTAACGAAGCTTTGGGCACTCAAGGCAAAGGTAATCTTAACATAAGTTCAGATCCTTCCGGCGCAGAAATCATTATTGATGGAGTCCCCATTCCCAATCTTATAACTCCACGCACGATTCAAGACTTGTTAGCTATGCAATATAACGTACCCATAAAAAGCTCAAAGTATCGGGACAGCACTTTTGTTGCAACGGTGAATACCAACCAGGACACCTATTTCAAAATCAATTTAAAGCCAACTTTTGGAGAGCTAAATATCATTTCCATGCCTTCAAATGCAAGAGTTTTTATAAACGAAGAATTTAGAGGATACACTCCGTTAAATCTAAGCGGGAGAAAAAACGGTTTGGCTGAGGGTACATACATTGTAAGGCTTATTGCAGAGCGCTACAAGGAAAGCAAAAGAAGCCTCACCATCAAAGCCGGAACTGTAACCAACGAAGAAGTAAAACTAGACCCACTGTTTGGAGGTTTGGTAGTAAATACTGAACCAAGCGGCTCAAAAGTTTTTATCGACGGCAAAGAAAGAGGTGTAACCCCTCTTGTACTTACCAATGTCGATAACGGTTTAGATTCAGGAACATACTCATTAAAGGTTGTGCCAATATCAGATTTGTTTGCAGAAGAGGCTCGCACAATTATCGTCCAATCCGGTAAAACCGACATGCAGGAATTTAGCCATGTATCTGTTGCTGCTGGAATAAAGATAGAATCCGCCATGAAACCCGTTAGGGCATATCTGAATGGTATCTTAAACGAAGAACTCAGCAACGGGCGGCAAACCATAGTATCTGCTAAAGAGTATAACCTAAAGGTAATATTTATAGGCGAAAAGTACAAAGCTTATTATCCCTACGAAGAAATCATTAAAATAAGTGTCGGTGAAAACCGCACTTTTAACCCTTATTTCCAATCCAATCTTGTTAGTGTCAATGTTAGCAGTGAGTTGCCTTACGTAAAACTTAGTATTTACTGCCAGGATTTATCTTCCAAAGAATATGAAGGAATGACTGGAACTGCGATTGAGTTTATCTCTGGCAGTTATTATGTTATTGCCACTAAGGAAGGCTATTTAGATTATCATTTTAAGCTAACAGTTCCTGCGGTTTCAATAGCACCAATCCAACTTATCCCTAAAAATGCTATATCGCTTATGTATAGCAATGAAAGCCTTAAAAAGCCTAACTGCCTTCTGGTTGCCAAGCTATCATATCAAGAATACAGCATTAAATGGGATAAAGTTAACAACTGCGATGGTTATATCATTGACCGTAAAAATGCTAACGGAGAATGGGTAAATGGGATAGTAAGCCTTCATGCTGATGTCCTTGCATGGCAGGATAAAAGCCCTGGTTCCAGCCCATCATATCGCATCTATAGCTTCTTGGGAAATAATATATCCCTTTCAACCACTGCGAAAAAAGGAGAAGAGGAGGCTGAATCCACCCAACCACCCAACCCTTTTCAATTGCAAATAGTGCCAGGGATGATTTATGTAGAAGGAGGAATTTTCAATATGGGTTCTTATTATTTGGATATTTTTAATGGTAGAGGTGAAAAACCTCTGCATCAAGTAACCGTGTCCTCATTCTACATTGGCAAATACGAAGTTACCCAGAAAGAATGGGTGGAAGTGATGGGCACTAACCCATCAAAATTTAAAGGAGACAATTTACCCGTAGAACGAGTTAGCTGGGATGATGCAGTGGAGTACTGCAACAAACGCAGCCTAAAAGAAAATTTATCTCCGTGTTATATCGTGAAAAAGAAAATAACTATCTGTGATTGGACTGCCAGCGGCTATCGGTTACCAACTGAAGCAGAATGGGAATTTGCAGCCAGAGGCGGGAATAAAAGTAAAAACTTAGAGTATGAAGGTTCTCACAACAGCAACAGCGGGGCGTCGTGGGCGTGGTATGATAAAAACTCAGACAACAAAACTCATGTAGTGGGTACGACAAGAGCCAATGAACTTGGCATTTTCGATATGTTTGGTAATGTCTATGAATTGAGCTGGGACATCTATGGCATTTATCCGAGTGAGGCTCAAACGAATCCTCATAAGGACACAGGCAGGTCTTACCGTGTGGTACGAGGTGGTAGCTGGAATGTCGATGCCAGCTACTGCAATCCTTCATCTCGGAACAGCGACTTTGCGCCCTATACCAATAGCTTTATAGGCTTCCGCATCTGCAGAATATCAGGCGGTGATGGGGACTAACCCTGCCTCTGGATACGGATTCGGCAGCACTTATCCTGTTTATTTTGTATCCTGGTTTAATGCTATCGAGTATTGTAATAGAAGAAGCCTGCAGGAAGGTATTACTCCTTGCTATAGCTACAGCAGCTATGGCACTAACCCTGCAACTTGGCCAAGCGGATGGAACACAAGTGATGGCAACCACACTAATGTAAGCTGTAATTGGACAGCTAATGGCTATCGCTTACCCACAGAAACAGAATGGCAGTTTGCCGCCCGGGGTGGAAATCAGACCCATAATTACACTTACAGCGGGAGTAATGATATTGACCCTGTAGCCTGGTATTATTACAATTGGGGCAACACAAACAACTCGACTCACACCGTTGGTGGCAAGCTTCCCAATGAGCTTGGTCTTTATGACATGAGCGGTAACGTCTATGAGTGGAATTGGGATATCTATGGTAACTATCCAAGTGGCAGTCAGACTAATCCACATGGTGCCACGAGCGGGTCTTACCGTGTGAGGCGCGGCGGTAGCTGGTCCGACCATGCCATCCTCTGCACTGTTTCCTATCGGATTACTACAATGCGACTCTCAGCAACTACATTTTAGGCTTCCGCTTGGTTAGGATCTTCCCTTGATTTTTGAGTTTTGTTCTTTTTGCCTTTTGCAAATTATTAATAAAAATTAGCGAGTTTCGTAGGGGCACTCTCCGAAGTGCCCTTATTACATTTTTGTGTCTGGTTTTTAGGGCGGTTCTGAGACCGCCCCTACGGGGTGCAGTGATATTTTCCCCATGCAATTTTCACCGTAGCACAGGACGCCGTTCCAAATTAAGTCTGGAGTCGTTAAAGCCAACAAATATTGCCCAAAGTACAAATCTTCAGCGGCTTTAAGGACTACAGCGGATAGTGGCGAGGGTAGTTGGGAGGAAAATGCCGGTGTAGTCCATTTGGCTTAAAAGAGATAATGGCTAGAGTGAAAATAACATCAGCCAAATCGACTCCACACTTAAATCGAAGGACAGTACTGCAAAGGTTTGCTTTAGAACAGCGTTTTGTGAGTTAAACTGTTTGCCTAAAATGTAACTTATTCATTTTTTTAACTCTTAAATCGGTTATGTGTGCTCTAGTGCCCACTGTTACTACAAATGCATCTGCAGCTCCATCCCTTTTGCGCTGTGTTCAGCGCATTATCCTCCTCTCGAACAGCTCTTGAATAATGCACAGGAAGTGCTACAGTGGCGTTTAGGGTGAAGAAAAGGTACTTAACCGCGAGCGGCTGGAGGAGTTGGCACTCGAGGCGAGTGCCGTTACATAAGTGTGGAGCCGAATTGGCTTATGTCAATTTCGCTCTAACAACTAATTTGTTTAGCCATTTGGACTACACCGTTTTTAAAGTTCCCAATCATCACTACAGTCAGATGATAACGCTAAAGATTGTGCCAAGTAAAAACATAAAGTGTCATCAATGATTCCAGTTTAAGAGGCAGGTAATTGAGAGCCGATAAGCAAAGAAAAAAGCTTGACGAATAATTGGCAGTAATTCATAAGTGAAAAACTAGTAAAATACGTTCGAGGTGAATGAAATGGCTCAAAAACAAGATTTTTATTTAATTACTGATGTAGGCAGTACCACCACAAAAGCTTTGATTATCGACAATTCGGATGGGAATCCCCGCATATTGGGAATTAACCATGCCAATACCACCGTGGAAGCACCTTTTAATGATGTTCGCTATGGAGTACATAAGGCAGTTAGCAATCTTCAAACTCAGGTGGGAATACCAATCTTTGCCCCAAATGCTTCGGCAGAACATCTAAGCTTTGCAGAAAACATTAGTTACCTAACAACCAGCAGTGCAGGCGGCGGTTTGCAAATATTGGTGATAGGCTTAACCTTGTTCGATAGTGCCTCCAGTGCACGCAGAGCAGCCTATGGAGCGGGAGGGATTATCCTCGATGTATTCGCTGTGGATGATAAGCGTAAAGCTTCTGAGCAGATGATGGCAATGAGAAACTTACACCCGGATATGATTCTTCTGTGTGGCGGAACGGATGGCGGAGCGTTATCTGGCGTATTAAGAATGGCTGAAATATTACGCATCGCCAAGCCCTTGCCCAAGTTTGCCACAGATGTAAAAATTCCTACTATTTACGCTGGAAATATAGACGCTTCCGACATAGTGAAGAGAATGATAGGGAAAGATTTTGATTTAATTGTACTACCCAATTTACGCCCCACCTTAGAAGCTGAAAACTTGAAACCGACTCAGGAAATGATTCAAAAGCTATTCATGGAAAATGTGATGGAGCGTGCTCCCGGTTACTCTGAGCTAAAGCAAAGGGTAAACGCAGAAATTCTCCCCACACCAATGGGGGTACTTAAGAGTTTGATAATCTCCACCAGAGACGATAAGCGTAATTTCTTTGCCTTCGATATTGGTGGTGCAACCACAGACGTGTTTTCTTATATAAAAGGTAATTATCAACGCACCGTTAGCGCAAATCTAGGAATGAGCTACAGTGCTTTGAATGTGATGGCAGAATCTGGCATTGAAGTGATATTGAAGCAACTTCCATCCACTTTTACGGAAACAGAAGTGCGTAATTATATCGGCAACAAAACCCTCTACCCCACCTATAACCCCAAAAGCACAAAAGAGCTGCGGATTGAGCATGCCATGGCAAAACAAGCGGTTCGCAATGCGCTGATTCAACACAACGATATGCACTATAATGAGCGAAAAATCGGCTATCTGGATGCTCTAAAGAAAAGTGACTTGGATGCCTATGAAGCTAAATTTGAGTATCAGGCACAAGAAGAGAAGTATTATTTCTATCCCTCTGAGATAGATGTACTTATAGCGGCAGGAGGGGTGTTTGCGCATGCGCAAAACAGCAAGCAGTGCACAATGATGCTAATAGATGCATTCGACGCACATGGAATTACAGAGCTGTGGTTGGATAAGGAATTTATAACCCCCCATCTGGGTGTGCTGGGCGAAGTAGATATAGAGCTTTCTAAAGCTCTATTGAAAGGCTCTTGCATGCAGAAATTAGCGGTGCATGTTCGCCCCCACTATCCGCATAAATACAAAAAAGAACTACTTAAGCTTAGCTATTCGGAAGGCGGCAACGAGAAACACGTTACAGTTATGCCCGATAGCTTTATGGTAATACCTGCGCAAACAAAACGCAAACTGTCCATCCAGCCTATGGGGAAAACTATTTTGAACGAGAAAAATGAAACTGTTAGCCTGGAAACAGACCTGATGGTAATAATAGACACCCGCATCGACTTAAAGACTTATCGCTCCGATATCGAACAGCAGATGAAACTATATTCGGAAGATACAGAAACTCAAGCTGGGATGCCGGTATTTAAGAATGAAAACACAGAAATCTCAGACAGTTTTATCAAGGTGGTATCGCTTCCCTACAAGGGCACAATATTGAAAGATGCGGGTGAAGACGTAAAGCCAGATGATGTGGTGGCTTCTAACAAGTTTAATCCACCTCGTTTGTTTATCGTAAACCCTTTTATTGGAGTTCATGATGTAAATGAAGCTTTGGTAAGAGATTCCTTAATGGTAAAACTTGGTGATAAAATCGAATTTGATATGGTATTAAGGCATCTGGCTGAAAAACCTCTTCATTCATATATTGGGCAAAAGTTTTACTCTCCTGTACGCGGAAAGCTGGAAATGATAGATTTCAGCACTGGTATTCTGGTGTTATCGGAATTGCAGGATTATAGTGGAAGTCCTGTGGATGTGAACTTAGCCGAAAGAATGAGTACCACACCCAAATTAGCCATGCGATACTTGAAGAAGAAACTGGGAGATTTTGTCTATCAGGGAGATTTGCTGGCTCAAAGACTATCTTCTACAGGTAAAGGCGAAGCACCTTGCTTTGTAAGGGTTCCCTCAACAGGACAGATTACCGAGATAGACACTAAAAAAGCGATTGTTACCATTCAATACAAGATTAGCCCGCACGATTACTATGCGCATGTGCATGGAACCGTGAAAGAAACTAGAGAAGGCGAATCTATCACGATTGGCTATAGAGGAACCAAACTGGAAGGTAAATTGGGGCTGGGAAATAGAGCACATGGCAACTTTGTATTTGTTACCAGAGCAGAAGATTTGGCAAGCATGACTTTAACAGATTGCATTGTGGGCATAGATTTTAGTGCCAACACCGATATTGTAAGAACTATCGCTAAAGCAGGGGCAAAAGGACTAATTTGCCCCGGTATGAACGAAAAGGAATTAGTGGCTTTTAACAACGAGGTAGAGCTTGGCGTTATCAACACCGGTAATGAGGAAACAACCCTATGCCTAATTTTAACTGAGTATTTTGGCGCAACCAAGCTTAGCCCTGCCTTTAGTGCAGCATTTGCTAAGTATAACGGCATGCTTTGCCATATGGAGCCTCACACAAGGATACGCGCGGGAGTAGCCAGACCTTTCATTTGTTTCATGAAATAGGCAGGTTTGTTTCACCACCGAAAACACCGAAGAAACTTAAGAATTTAACAAATAGGAAAGATTGTGGCGGTACTTTTGACTTATACAATCGGCGAGAGTATCTTCGAAACAAACCACTCCAAGCTGCAACTTCGCCGATTTATGAGTTAAAAGAAATACTGCTATCTCAGCTTATTGTAATCAGTTTAATTCATAATTACGCTGATTGAAAATAAGAAGGCTTTTTAATTAAACTTTTCTCAGCGTAATTGTAAGTCAAACTAAAATCTTGCTCTTTAGCCCCATCCTAATTTTATTCAGATCGGCACAAAAACGGATAAACAAAAAAGGCTTCTTGACACTAACTGATATTTGTTTTCACTGGATTTTAGAATAAAAACAACAGGTAAACATGAAAACAAAGAAGATTGTGGCGGTAGGCATAAGTGGTGGAGTCGATTCTGCAATGGCGGCTCTACTATTGTTACAACAAGGTTATGAAGTAATCGGTTTAACAATGGCAATTTGGGACGATTCCATCCCGATTGATAAAGCATCTAAAAAAGGATGCTTTGGACCGGGAGAAGCTGAGAATCTAAAAGCAGCAGAAGAGCTATGCCATAAGCTGGGGATAAAGCATCATATCATCAGACTTAAGGCTGAATACCGTGAAAACGTGTTATCGTACTTCTGTAGCACCTATTCTTTGGGTAAAACACCCAATCCCTGCATTGTATGCAATCAGCGGATAAAGTTTGGCTTGCTTCCCTTAAAAGCCAAGGAAGCGGGAATTGAATTTGACTATTTCGCCACCGGTCATTATGTGCAAATCAGTTACGATGATAAGATAGGAAGATATCAGCTAAGAAGAGCAAACGATAACAGCAAAGATCAGTCCTATTTCCTTGCCTATCTTAAACAGGATCAACTGCACAATCTGCTTTTCCCCCTTGGAGATAAAACCAAGAATGAGATAAAGAGATTTGCTGAAGCAAATGGATTTGCAGAACTATCAAATAAGCAAGAAAGTCAGGACTTTTTGGAAACCGATGATATTAGCATACTTTTCGACAAAGCTTCATTGCATGAGGGTGATATCGTAGATTTTGAGGGTAAGTTCTTGGCGAAGCACAGCGGAATTATTAACTTCACCATTGGGCAACGAAGAAATCTTGGCATAAGCGGGCTTCCTGAACCCTATTACGTTATTGATATTGATGGCAAAACCAATACGGTAACGGTGGGACCCAAATCATACCTATATAAACACAATTGCATTGCCTCTGAGATAAACTGGCTTTCGGTTGCCGAGATCAACACTCCTTTTTCTGCACAAGCAAGGATTCGCTTGCAACACAAGCCCGCTGAATGTATGGTAACTCCTCTAGTAAAAGGTACTCTGCAAGTTGCTTTCGTTGAATCTCAGCTTTCCATCACCCCAGGGCAGGGTATTGTTTTCTATGATGGCGATATGGTTTTGGCAGGTGGAATAATAGACACAATTTAGGTCTTTCAACGGGCAAGGCTGTCCGAGAGAATTCGCCGATTTATTTGTTAAAAGGAAATACTGCTGCCGCGTAACGTAATATATCAAACTCACAATTAAACTGTGTGATAGCGAAAATGCATTTTATTGAAATAATCGCAGCGAAATTGTAAGTCAAAATGGGCTTATTCCTTGCTGCTATTGCCCTATCATTGCCCACTCATTGCCCTTGTCGTGGGCATTGGGTGGGCAATGATAGGACAATTCAAGCACAAGCTAACCTAAATGGTCAAAGTTATAGTATTAGTTTGGAAATCTCTGTGAGCAGATATCACCTGCTGATTTATCACTTTATGTTATTGTGCTTTGGCTCAATTTGGCAAAGTTTAAAAAAATCCCTTGTCTTAAATGGTGATTTTAAAATTATGGCTTGCATTAGATAAATTAGACCCGATGTGGAGGATAGAAATGCTCGAACAACTAAGAAAGCAACAGAAATTAATCACTATAGCCGTAGCGGTTATCTTCATCCTGGGGATGGGTGCTATGGGCTTGGGTGGCATGTTTGACACCATGTTTAACAAGGGCTATCTGGGGAAAGTGAATGAGAAAAAGATTACCGTAGAGATGTACCAAGCAAAGATTCAGCAAATGTATGATCGTTACGCTGAGATGTATAAAAACCAGCCTCTTGATGATAATACTCGTAAAAGCCTAGAAAATCAAGCATGGCAATCTTTGGTTGATGATATCCTTTGGGAGCAGATGATCAAGAAAAATAGAATTAAGATTAAAGAAAATGATATACTTGTGGAAATGCAAAATAACCCTCCCCAAGAATTGATGCAAAACGAATCTTTGCAAACTAATGGTAGATTCGATAAATTGAAGTATTTGACTGCCCTGAAAAACAACCCCGAGTTTTTTGTGATGATGGAAGATTATGTTCGTGGCTATCTGCCTCGCCAGATTCTTCAAGATAAGATAAAAGCAAAAGCCGGAATAACAGCGGACAGCCTTAAAGCTGAATATGCTAAAGAAAATGACACTGTAACCGGTAAAGTAATTTGGTTTGATCACAATAAATCAGCACCTGTAACAATTGCCGATACCGAAATTAAAAGCTATTATGACAAAAACAAAGAGACTGAGTTCAAAAAAGGTCCTGCCTCCAAGATTAAATATATCGCTTTTGAAGAAAAGCCTTCTGATAAAGACTTTGCGGATATGAAGAAAACCGCTGAGCAAATTTATAACCGAGCTACCAGAGGCGAAGATTTTGCCGCATTAGCAGCGGAATATTCTGAAGACCCAGGTTCCAAAGATAATGGTGGTTCACTAGGTGAATTCGGTAAAGGACAAATGGTTCCCGAATTTGAAGCAGCAGCTTTTGCACTGCCAGTTGGCGGAATCTCAAAACCAGTAAAAACCAGCTTTGGTTGGCACATTATTCGCAGCGATAGCTTAGGCACTAGCCCCGAAGGTCCTAAGTTGAAAGCAAGCCATATTCTGCTGAAGGTAGAACCCTCTGATGCAACCAGAGAATTATTGGCAGATAATGCAGAAAAAGCTAAGAAAATGATTAAAAAAATGGGTATCGATAAAGCAGCCAAAGAGCTTAAAATGGAAATATCAGAAAGTGATTGGGTGGGACACGATGAGGAATACATTTCCGGTATTGGAAGCTTACCCGCAATGTCCGAGTTTATGCGTAGCGGCAAAGAGAAAGCCGTATCCGATTTACTTACTGACCAGCAAAAGCGTAAGGTGATAGCTCAATTGACCGATAATAAGAAAGTGTATTACGAAGATTTTGAAAAGGTTAAATTGCGCATTAAGTATCAGCTTGAAAAAGAAAAGAAAATCGCCAATATTAAGACACAAGCAGAAGCCTTTGTCGCCAAGAATACCTCTGGAACGTATTTTACAGAAGCGGTAAAAGATGGATGGAAAATAATTGACTTAAATCAGCATAAAAAAGGCTCTAATATTCCTGAAGTTGGCGTTTCTGAAGATTTTACTGCCGCAGTACTGAAAATGAAAGCTGGCGAGACTTCCGGGCTAATCAGCACGAAAGAGGGTAGCTTTATTGTTACTGCGAACGAACGGCAGGTTCCAGATTTCAATGCATTCAGCAAAGATAAAGATAATCAGGAAACCATACGTAAACGCATGGAAGATGCTGCATGGAACCGCTGGTACGATGCCTATAAAAAGGGATCAGTAATCGTAGATAACCGCGCTAAATTTGGAATGTAATAAGTTATGAGCAAGCTAATGACTGGCGTTAGCGGCGTTAGGGGTGTCTTTGCAGACACCCTTAACCCTTTTATAGTGCAAAAATATGTGGCGCGATTTGCCAATTACCAAAAGCAAAGCTACCCCAATCAACCTTTAAAAATGATAGTGGGCAGAGATTCCCGCACCACAGGTTTGGCAATGTTACACAGCATAGCCGCAGCCCTAATCAGCTTAGGCTTTGAAGTGGTTGATTTGGGTATTGTATCCACCCCTACTGTGTTGCTTGCCGTTGAGCAGTCTGATGCTATTGGCGGCATCTCTATAACGGCTTCTCACAATCCTCCAGAATGGAATGCGATGAAATTCGTTGATGCAGATGGAATGTTCCTTTCTGCAATAAAAGCCGTTGAGTTTCTGGCGGGAGTAGAAGAGCCAATCCAGTGGTCAGCATGGGATTCTATTGGTCATTTAATTCAAGATAATGAATCTATTCAAAGGCATATAGCAAAAGTTCTTGCCATCCCATATATTGACGTGGAACTAATTAAATCTAAACACATCAAGGTAGTTATAGATTCTGTTAACGGTGCTGGTGGTTTAACTACACCTTTGTTGCTAAACCAGCTTGGCTGTATAGTGTATGAGATTAATAGTGAACCTACAGGAGTGTTTGCTCATCCTGCAGAACCATTAAACGAAAACCTGCAACAGCTTGAAGAGGCAGTACGCTTTTATGGTGCTGATATAGGCTTTGCTACCGATCCAGATGTGGATAGGCTATCCATAGTTTCTAACAAAGGCACTTGCATAGGTGAAGAGCTTAGCATTGCTTTGGCGGCGTTGTTTGTTTTACCTAAGAAACCTGGTGATATTGTAGTGAACCTTAGTTCTTCAATGATTTCAGAAGACATTGCTGCAAAATATGGGGTTAAGGTGCATCGCACCAGAATTGGTGAGATAAACGTTGGCAAGAAAATGCAAGAGCTGCTCTCCCCCATCGGTGGAGAAGGAAACGGCGGTATTATTTGCCCCGAAGTCCATTATACTCGAGATGCTCTTGCGGGCATTGCTTTGATTTTGGCTTTAATCTCTGAGAGTGGAAAAAGTATTTCCGAATTGGTAGAAAGTCTGCCCAAGTACTATTTTGCTAAGGACAAGGTAAGTTTCGCAGCAGATATGATGGATACAGTTATTGCAGCAGTTCCTGATTTGTTTGGCTCTTACGAACTGGACACTAGGGATGGAATAAAGGCTATAGCTGAAAAACACTGGATACATATCCGCAAATCTGGTACAGAACCAATAATTCGTGTGTATGTGGAAAGCGAAAGTGCAGAGCAATCCCGCATGATTTGTGATGATGTTATTGGCAAACTTACAAACATTGCATCGCTAAAGAAGTGAACTAGAAAAAGCATAGAATTTTAGATGTTTCTGTATTTTCGCAAGCTTGAACTTGACACAAAATACAGTTTTAATATTGAGTAGTTTAAAGTGATAATGCTGGAGATTAAATATGAGCGACCAGTTACAAGACCTTTTAAAACGCGTGTATGACGAGGGTGTAACCAAAGCAACCGCTGAAGCAGAAAAGATTATCAGCGCAGCAAAAGCCAAAGCTGAGGAAATAATCAGTAAGGCAAATATTGAAGCGGATAAAACTATTCAATTATCCGAAAAGAAAGCCCGTGATTTAAAGAAAAACACAGATTCAGACCTTCAAATGGCTTCAAATCATAGTATTAGTGTTGTAAAACAAAGTATTATTGAGCTTGTTCTTGATGAAACATTAGCTAAGAAATTGAGCAACACTTTCAACGATGCCGATTTCCTGAAAAAACTCATTCTCGAAAGTTTAAGTGCATGGAAGGCAAACCCTGGCAGCGGGAACATAGTTATCAGTGAAACTATGAAACCCCTATTAGACGAGTTCTTTATCAAATCCATCAAGGATATCTTCGATGGAAAGCTAATGGTAGATTTTAGTCCAGTAATGAAACGCGGATTTGAGATATCTCCCGCCGATGGAACTTATAAAATTAGTTTCACTGATGAAGATTTTGCCAATTTGTTCAAAACTTACTTGCGTCCTCGCTCCAAAGAGATTCTCTTTGGTAATTGAGCCATGAGCCAGGATTACTACTATTTTATCTCTGGATTGCCTAATCTGGCTTTCGAGGATACTAAGTTAAGCTGTGATTTAGAGAAATTCAGCATTGATGCAAAAGCTCAACTGAGTGTTTCTGATTACGCTTGTTTGGAGATATTACACTTAACATCAGAGTTAGACACCTTACTTAGTATTCTATACAAAACAGAGAAAGACTTTAATCCTGAATGCTTACACACACAGAAATATTGGGAAGAATACCTTGTTTATCTCAAGGATAAAACTGAAAATCACGGTTTGGCTACCCCAGAGCAATTTGCGCATATACCAAGTTTTATCGCACCAATAATCAGTATTGTATTGACTCAAGAAGAGATACAGCCTTTTTCTAAAACCGAACACGAGTTACTAATTGCCTTCTACGATTGGACTGCTAATTTTAACAACGAGTTTATCAAAAAATGGTTTGCCTATGATGCACATATACGCAGCATTCTATCTGCTATTAATGGAAGAAAATTCAATCTTCCTTATACCCAATACCTTATTGGTGAAAGCGAGATGGTGGAAAGCTTGGCGAAAAGCCATGCAGCAGATTTTGGTTTAGGCAAAGCTGATGAACTTTTTGATAGCATAGTGCGAGTTTATGAGCAAAATAACATTCTCTACCGTGAACGAGGTTATGATATCCTGCGCTGGAAATGGATTGATAATCAGAATTTCTTCAATTACTTTACTATAGACCGTATTCTGGGTTATTATAGTAAGTTGCGCATACTGAACCGATGGTTGAAGGCTGATCCCCATCTTGGTAAAGAGATTTTCCACGATACACTGAACGCCATGGAAAACAGCTTTACTTTCCCCGAAGAATTTAACATTAAAAGCATCAGAAAATAGCAGAAGGTAATAGATATGACCAAAGGTATCGTAAAAGGAATCATTGCTAATTTAGTACAGGTGGAAGTTTCCGGACCTGTATCCCAGAATGAGATTTGTTTCATAGATCTCGACGGGGTGAAACTAATGGCAGAAGTAATCAAGGTAATGGGTAACATTGCTTATACTCAGGTTTATGAAAGCACTCGCGGGCTAAGACCCGGTGATACAGTAGAGTTTACAGAACATATGCTGGAAGTTAAGCTAGGTCCTGGAATGCTCTCCAAAAACTATGACGGACTTCAGAATGACCTCAATAAAATGGAAGGGGTGTATCTCACCAGAGGCGAATATACTGATCCTCTTGATGAAGATTCGGTGTGGAAGTTCACTCCCATAGCCAAAGCTGGAGACCGTGTTAGCGGCGGCGACTGGCTTGGTAGCGTTCCGGAAAGCTGGATTAGCCACAAGATTATGGTGCCTTTTTCGTTTACTGAAGAGTATGTAGTAAAGAGCATCGTTGCAGAAGCGGAATACAAAATCTCCGATACAATAGCCGTGCTTACAGATAAAGAAGGCAAGGATATTCCAATTAGTATGATACAAAGATGGCCGGTTAAAGTGCCTATTAAATCCTATAAAGAAAAGCCAAGACCCTATAAACTGCTCGAAACAGGGGTTCGTACAATGGATACTTTGAACCCCATGGTGGAAGGTGGAACAGGCTTTATCCCTGGTCCCTTTGGAGCAGGCAAAACTGTTTTGCAACACGCTATCTCCAAAAATGCCGATGCAGATTTAATTATCGTAGCTGCCTGCGGTGAACGTGCCAACGAAGTGGTGGAGCTGTTTGTAGAATTCCCTGAACTGGATGACCCACGTACCGGACGCAAATTGATGGAAAGAACCATTATTATCTGTAATACCTCAAACATGCCTGTGGCTGCACGTGAAGCATCTGTATATACTGCCATGACCATTGCCGAGTATTATCGCAACATGGGCTTAAAAGTGCTGTTGCTTGCAGATTCTACTTCAAGATGGGCACAAGCACTAAGAGAGATGAGCAACCGTATGGAAGAACTGCCTGGACCTGATGCATTCCCTATGGATTTGCCAGCCATTGTTTCCAGTTTCTATGCTCGGGCGGGATTTGTCCTTTTGAACAATGATACAACTGGTTCAATTACCTTTATTGGAACTGTTTCCCCTGCTGGTGGAAACCTGAAAGAACCTGTCACCGAATCCACTAAAAAAGCAGCCAGGTGTTTCTACGCTCTATCACAAGCAAGAGCTGATAGTAAACGCTACCCAGCAGTTGATCCCATTGATTCGTATAGCAAATATCTGGAATATCCTGAAGTGATAGCATACCTGAATGCAAATGTAAGCCCAAATTGGGTGAATGAGGTAAACATAGCCAAGAATATACTGCTGCGCGGCAAAGAAGCACAAGAACAGATTAACATTCTTGGCGATGATGGAGTCCCGCTTGCGTACCATGACAAGCAATGGAAAAGTGAACTTATTGATAAGATTATCCTTCAACAAGATGGTTTTGATAAAGTGGACCAATCCACTCCCATGAGTCGCCAGAAGTATATGCTTGAGCTTATCCTTGGTTTGTGCCATACGGAGTTTCATTTTGAAACATTTGAAGAAGTTATGCCTTATTACATCAAAATGATAAATCTCTGCAAGCAGATGAACTATGTGGAGTTTGAGCACCCAGACTTTAAAAGATACGAATCTGAACTTAACAATGTAGTTGAAGAAAGGAGAGCTAAATAATGGCAACTCAAGCTTTTCAAAAGATATATACTAAGCTAAATCAGATAACCAAGGCAACTTGCTCAATTACTGCAAGTGGCGTCGGCAATGAAGAACTGGCTACTGTTGCAGGACGCCTTGCACAGGTTGTAAAAATACTGGGGGACTCTGTAACCTTACAGATATTTGCTGGAACTGAAGGCGTGGGAACTGATGCTGAAGTGGTGTTCTTTGGAAAACCTCCCACGCTTAAAGTAAGCGAACAATTAGGTGGACGATTCTTCAACGCTTATGGCAATCCCATTGATGGTGGACCAGATATTGATGGCACAGAAGTGGAGATTGGCGGACCCTCTGTTAATCCCGTTCGTCGCAAACAACCTTCAGAGCTTATTGCAACTGGTATAGCTGGTATTGATCTTAATAACACTCTTGTTACAGGGCAAAAGATACCTTTCTTTGCCGATCCAGACCAACCCTACAACGAAGTGATGGCTATGGTGGCTTTAAGAGCAGAAAGTGATAAAATCATATTAGGTGGCATGGGGCTTTCAAACGACGACTATTTATTGTATAAGAATACCTTTGAAAACGCTGGTGTTATAGACCGCATTGTTTCTTTTGTAAACACCACTGAAGACCCTACAGTAGAACGCCTATTAGTGCCGAATATGGCACTTGCTGCTGCCGAATATTTTGCCCTTGAGAAAAACGAAAAGGTGCTGGTACTGTTAACAGATATGACCCTTTATTGTGATGCCTTAAGTATTGTATCAAATCGTATGGATCAGATACCTTCCAAGGACAGTATGCCAGGTTCGCTATATAGCGACCTTGCCAAGTTATACGAAAAAGCCGTGCAATTTCCTGACGGTGGTTCAATTACTATTATTGCTGTTACAACACTTTCCGGTGGGGATATCACACACGCAATTCCCGATAACACTGGATACATCACTGAAGGGCAGCTATTTTTAAAAAGGGATTCTGATATTGCTAAAGTAATTGTAGATCCCTTCCGCTCTCTTTCTCGCTTGAAACAATTAGTTATTGGCGTTAAGACCCGTGCCGACCATCCTCAAGTGATGAATACTGCGGTGCGCTTGTATGCTGATGCTGCAAATGCAAAAACAAAGCTTGAAAACGGCTTTGATTTGTCTGACTATGATGAACGCGTACTACAATTTGCCAAAGAATACTCTGAAAACATCCTTGCCATTGATGTGAACTTGACTACCGACGAGATGTTGGATGTAACATGGGATCTATTCCGCCGTTTCTTCAACAAAGCTGAAATCGGCATCAAAGACGAAATCATGAACTTGCATTGGGAAAAGGCATGAACCTGAAAATTCAGTATAACAAAATATCTCAACTACAGCTTATTAAGCAATTGGGGATTCGGCAAAAAGCTTTACCAACGCTTAAAAACAAGGAATCTGCTTTGCGATTGGAAGTAAAAAAAGCCAGAGATAAAGCCGCTGAACTGGATAATCTGGTAAGAATGCGTACCGAGGAGCTGGATTCATTTATGAAGCTTTGGGTGGAGTTCGATCCCAACTTACTAAATATTAAGCACGTTGAGATTAGCACTCGTAAGATTGCAGGAGTAAAGACGCCACTACTTGGCGACATAGAGTACGATGTCCCTGATTATAACCTCTTTAATGCTCCCTCTTGGTTTCCGGAAGGAATTACTTTGCTGCAAGAGCTTTCCCGCCTCCAGATTGAGCGTGAATTCTTTGTGCGTAAGATGCAAATCCTCGAGCAGGTTCGCAAGAAGACTACCCAGAAGGTAAACCTCTATGAAAAAGTACAAATCCCTGCTTTTGAAGAAGCAATCCTTAGAATAAAACGTTTTCTTGAGGATGAAGAGAACCTCTCAAAAGCCGGGCAAAAAATTCTTAAAACCCGCTTGGACAGGGAGGCTGAAGCATGATAGAAAAGATGAGGAAATACTCTTTTGTATTATACCATCTTGATTACGAAGCTTTTTTAAGCGATTTACAAAAGCTTGGTGTTGTACATATCATTCGTAACAGCGAAGATAAAACACCCACTCAAATTCAGAACCAAGAGCTTATAAAAGACTATCTGGAGTGCACAAAGTTTCTCACTAAGCTTAATTCAGATTCGCAAAAGATTGCCAATCCCCTCCCTACAAAAGCTCTATTTAACAAGATCTCCAAAGCAAGAGAAGAAAAAGAGGGTCTAACCCGTCATCTTGAGCAAACTCGTAAGCAGATACGTGATCTTGAACCTTGGGGACATTTTGACTATGCTTTAATGCATAAGCTGCGTGAATATGGTTTAAGCATCGACTTTCATTATTGCCTCAAAAACCATTTTAACAAAGAGTGGGAAGAGCAGTATCCAATTCAGATAATCAACGAGCGAAACGGCATACTTTATTTCGTGGTTCTAACCAACGATGGCAGTCCTGCTCTAGAAGCGGATACATTCAGTTTCCATCATCACACATTACAGGAATTCGAAAAAGAATATGCTGCTGCTGAAGCTAAGATAGCAGATATAGAAACATATCTGAAGGACATCTCCCACTCTGCCATCGAAGCTTTTACTGTTGAGATTAAGCAGCTTAGCACATCCTACGATTATGAAGATGCCACACATCAA
>JAQUJJ010000189.1 GCA_028681035.1 Candidatus Cloacimonadota bacterium | reverse complement strand
TGTATTCTGATGTTTTATTCGAAATGCTACTAATTGATATGGCACAAAGGTCGGAATCGTATCGTATGTTTTATAATTACAAAAATAATCTCGTATAGGGGAGGAAGTAAAATGCAAATTAAAGAAATAGCCGATGTGCAAAAAGCAGAGACACAGGTAAACGCAAATAGCCCTGAAGTATTGAAAGGTGAATCTTTTAATCCAGATATAGCTAAAGAAATTAGGGAACCGGGAAACGATTTCCAATCTTTTGAAGCGAGAGCTGTTGAGAGACCATGCTATAAAGAGCATGAGAGTAGGCTTACATTGCTAAGAAATAGAATCGAGCCGGCATTAAAAGATGTTGAAGGTTACCTAAGCCTGCGTGAAAAGACTTTAAGTGCAAACGAGCATTCAGCGCGTGGATACTATGCTGAAATGATAAATGCTTTAAGGGCAAAAGAAGCTGGTTTGAAAGTATTGGCAGTAGATAAAGTAGCTTACAATGATAAGGGGCAAAGAACTGATATTGACATGTATGCAGAAACACCAGGCGGTAAGCGTATAGTTATGGAAAACAAAGATGTTAGAGGAGGTATTGTAAACGACGACAGTTTCAAACGTAAGACTGATATGCTTTCAGGTAAATTGTATGATAGAATGGGAAATGAGATAAAGAAAGATTGTGCTTTATTCGTAAACAGTCAGGGTATTAACAAAGCCGCAATGCAATGTGCTGCTGATAAAGGGATTCATATTAAGGGACATATGGATGGTCGTGGCAGAACACCATATTTCAGGAATCTGGCAAACCAGTTAGATAACATATAGATTTTGACGGAAGTCTATCTTTTTAGATGAGAGTTGTGGATGCGATATGTTAAGCTAATTAACAGAAGGTTACTTCTCTCATCTTTATGTAGAAAAACACATAGGGAAATACTATCATTATATTGTGTCCCATTGACCTAAGAAAAGAGGTAATCCATGAAAAACACACACGACCGTTACATCAATACCAAGATGCTGGAGTGCATCTCTCGCCCCCAATATGAAAATGGATGCTCGATAGCATCTCTGACTGCAGTATTTAACTATCTTTATGCGGATCAGCTTGGTGGAATAAAATCACCCCTGGAGCTTGCTTCAATCATGGGGCTTAATATTAATGATATCGGCTCCAAATTAAATGCGGGCAATAATACTGTAATGGGCTGGTTTGATCGGCTAACCAAACATTACAAGCTTCGGGGCAATTGCTCCATATATCTAAGCGCTAAGGACGTGAAAGACTATTCCCACAATTCTTTGGTGATCTCTAAGTTTAAAGATGATATCGCAAGAGACGATCATGCGTTTATCTATCATCTGGAAAATCATTACAATGTGGTGCTCGGCTACTTTGAGCATTCCGTATCGCCTGCAAAACCTTATGATACCTCAGCTGAAATACAGCGTTGGATAGTTTTGGGGGAACACTCAGAATACAATCCCATTAAAGATTGGATGAGAACGGCTGTTTCTCTGGTAAATGAGGACTTAGCCAACAAGATTCAGGATAAAATGACCGGGCCTATTTGGAGCAGAAGATGGCGAAGTATCAGGCATGATCTGATGAAATCGTCTAATCATTGCATTATGGTTTTCAGCAGGTAGGACAGCGATAATTACAATAAGGATTGGAGACACAATGCAGCTACTCCCAAGACCTGCCTATTGGATAAAAAGACTGATTGGAAGCTTAGCTGTTGAACTCGAAAGAAATGAATAGCCTGACAAATAGAGCCATTAGTCCGCAGTTTAGTGGCCACATGTTCCGATGATCAGAGCATTAGCTTAAACGGATATTGACGCTAATACTTCAAAAATGAACTGCATATCCCACCAGCCTGGAAATTTGGCTATTAGAGTCTTTTGAGTTTTATTAAGCATAGCCAATGAGATAAGGGGTGCAATTTATTATAGCACCCCACTCATTTTTAATTATGCTATTCCTATCAGATTGTTCTCCATCATCCTACTGTAACAGCCTAGCTATCAGTTATTAATCATTACACCTGGATATGCTTGCCGTTTCTGTTGGCGTTCGTATCATTCTTTTCTTTCATTGGATACTCCACTGCTTCTCTCCAGCTTTTTAGCCTTTCTTTCTTCCAAAAAAGGCTTGTTCATTTTGTTCCCTAGTATGAGCAATAATATACCGACAGCCATAAAGCTGAAGAAGTATATCCACACTCTTGAAGTAATCAAACCTAGTGCAGATATAATAAATGTCAATCCCAAAAATACGAGCACAAAAGCAGCGACATGTTTTAATGTTCTCATTTTCCTTTATCTCCTTTGATAAAATGCTATTGCCATAACTTATACTTTTCATTTAATTCATTGATTAATGGGCATATGTCACACTTGAAACTCCAAGTGAATATACCCATTTCTTACAATATCATTGAAATCATACTGGCATCTTAGGTTATCCTCGTTATCTCTGACTATTGGAACCGGAATGCCCTTAGGGATTAAAGCATAGCAATGACTTACCATTCTCGAACCTCTGAACGTGTTGATCAATTTATCAGCAATGTCCGCAGCCTGGCTACACACATAGTCTTCGCTGGAGAGGCAGGAGAAATCGGTACTGAGCAACACAGCTTCCAGAAGGGTATATGCCTCAGATGGGATCAAACTGCAGAGTTCTTTAATCTTCGCCTCTGGTACTTTCATCGCCTTCAAGACAGCGGCATAGATGCTTCGGGGCGTCCAGGATTCATATTCTGTTAGGTGAATAAGATCGAAATCAGGAAGCTGCTTGCGGAGATGCTCCAGTACTTCGGCAGATTTGTTGTCCATCAAAGAAACCGCTATGTGTGTGCTGTTGGGCTTGAACCTGATCCTCAGAGTGGGAGAAAAACCCCTAAGTATATTCACCACGCTAGCAACGGACAACTTGCTTTCCCAAACAGGTATGTAGCCATCTAGCACGTAAATCTTGTCGGCAATTGCCAGAGTATTTTTAGTGAGCTGGGGTGGGAAATCAAAGAGAGCTTTCATCTCTTTTGGTGTCTTGAAATAGTACTCATTGCAGGCAAAGCGTTTGGCTTCCGGGTGGCTGAAATCAATTTCCTTGCGGATACAGTTGAGAGCATCTATGGAAACCGAGTCCTTGCGTTCCATGTAGTGGCAGTCATTGGTGAGCACTACAGGTATCTTAGTCTCATAAGCCAGGTTCAAGAGCCTGTTCATGGCAACCCCTTCTTTGGGCAGACCATGGTTTTGCACTTCGTAATAGTAATCATCTCCAAAGACGTTGTAGTACCAATCCGAAACCTGCCTGGTTTTCTCGTCTCTATCTTCCAGAAGCAAGGTGCAGAGTTCCCCTACCACGCTGAAAGACAGACAGATCAGGTCCTGCGCATGGGCTTTTAGCTGGCTTTTAGTGATCTTGGGAGCTTGAGCCTCATGCTCATAAGCCAGAGTGATTAACCGACAGAGATTGGCGTAACCATCCCCGCTCTTGGCGAGCAGAATCACTGAAAAGGCTCTGCCGTCACCGGGATCGTTCAGAATTTCAATCTCTAGCCCGATGATGGGCTTGATCCCGGCTTTAATACACTGATGCCACAATCGAGAGGCTCCCGCAACACTATTCCGATCGGTGATCGCTACTGCCGGCATTTTAAGCTGCACAGCTCTTTGAACCAGATCGTCGATGATGCATGCTCCATCCAGCCAACTGTACTCACTATGAACGTGTAGATGTACGTAACTCATCGGTTTACTACCGCAAACGATACTACTTTTCGATCACAGGTCAATTCCATCGTACTCAGCACTTATTCCCATTGATAGACTTTATCGATGCTTTTCCAACAGTCAAGTTCATAGACCTGATGACACTGTACATGGTTGTGTAATTATCATTGAAGAGAGGCTCTTGTTTCCACGCTTCGTCTGGGACGTAGATTGTAACTCCATTTTTATCCTTGCAGTGCTCTTTCACACACTTTTCCACATCTTCGTGGTTAATAAAGAGTTTCCGTTTCATTTCTTTAGCATCGATGAATCCAAGATATACCAAGACTACTGGAATACCATTTTGAGCGAGGAACCAACTCCATGCAAAGCGATTTGACAGTTGGTAAGGGCTATGTTCGCTTAGGTTGAATTGAATGCCAGTTTTGTCCCTTAGCTCTTGGCTGGTTCTCTCAATAGCACCTATGATTCTCTCATGATTTTTTTCGCTATTTGAACTGTTTTTATCGTATGTTTTTGTTTCTGGAGATAATTCTGCCTTGTGGGCTTTCGCTTCCACTAGAATCAGCCCATCGCGCCCATCAATTTTAGCAATGCAGGCAGTATCCCAATTTGGAGTATTGGCATGTGCAGGATGCTCAAGCCACCAATCCTCAATTTTACACTTAAAGTCATTGTATTCTTTGAAGTTGCTCATACCGTTTCTTTGAATCAGTTCCGTTATAAAGTCTTCTGCGATTCCTCTATTAAGCACCAATTCTTCGGGGTTACCCATACCGCAGGGTATAATATAAGGATCTTTCGGCACCTTAACACTTTCCAGATTGACCAAATTATCCAGGATAGTAGGATCATGTTTAATTATCTCGCTTAGGAATAAGCAGCGGATTTTGCTGCCTACTTTGTCTTTTGCTGATAGACTCATAATATACTCCTTTATTAGAATCCTATACTCTTACTCAAACCCTTTATCCAAGGTTTTTCCAAGTCTGCATATTTGCTCAAATCGGTCAACAATAATCTTTTGTCAGAACCCTTACGGTTAATAGCTTCCACACAGGCATTTTGCACCACCAAGGCGATCTGTGAGCCACTGAACCTATATCTTTGACTAAGCATCTGGATGTCGATAGCTCTTGCACCCGGTATTTCTTTTTTTAAGTATAGCTTCCACAGTTTCCGTCTGCATTCGAGATCTGGCAGATTGAACTTCATTTTGAGATCGAACCTGCGGAAGAAGGCATCATCCATATTGGACTCCAAATTAGTAGTCAGAATCAGAATGCCCGGAAATGTCTCCATCTCTTCCAGGATGATACTTTGGATGGTATTCTCGATTGCGCCACAGGTAGAATTGCTGCTTATCCGATTATGCACCAATTGATCCGCTTCATTGAGCAGGAAGATGGGAGGATTGGGGTTTTGATCTGCCATCTGTCGCATTTCGCCAAACGCCTTCTTGAGCAGCTTCTCGGTCTCACCGTAATATTTGTTTCTCAGCTCCGGCACATTCAGTTTGATCAGGTCTCGCTTTAGTTCATTTGCAAGAGCTCCAGCTGCAAAAGTTTTCCCTGTTCCCGGAGCACCATATAGCAAGACAATCAAGCCCTTTTTTGATGTAGTCTTGTCAGGATTGAATCCCCATTTTTGTAGTTCAGCGCTATTACCTTTATGACATTTATTGGCGATAGTCGAGAGCAGTTTCTTATCGCCCTCAGGGATGATCAAATCAGCCAGCTTTTGCGGAGGATTAGTCATTTCAAAGTATGAACTCATTTTTTTAGCAAGCGCTTTTGCGTCCTTATTAGTTTCGCACCCGAGCTTGATTAATAGCTCATCACTTAGCTCTAAAGAGCAAATCTGAGTTCTGTGATATGGAAATTCTTTTATCAGAATCCCCTCAGATAATAGTATCGCAGTAGTTTCCAATTGCTTCTGTAGCAACCATCTCTCCCTGGGATCTGGAGCTAAGGATAAGATCAAATCAG
>JAQUJJ010000188.1 GCA_028681035.1 Candidatus Cloacimonadota bacterium | reverse complement strand
TATTGAAATATTATTACATTAAATAATTAAATTTGTGTTACTGTTCACACTTAACCTGAATAGTTTCAAAAAATCACAGAAATAAAATCTGAGATTTTTCATTAGTCAAAGATTGAAGCTATGCTTGAATAAAGATTTTTATCTTTTGTGTGCAATAAATTAATCATTCCCATACTGCTGCAAAGATAATGTAAGCTATCAAAGCTCCTGAATGTAATGACTTGCTTTTGCTTGCATTTAAATATCCTAAGTGGTCGTTCACTTAATTCATGCTTCTTACACTTCTTTTCTTTCAATTCAGCAACGATTATAATGTCAATAGAAAAACCAAAAAAAATCTAAATTACAAAGAATTTTTGATGTTTTTTTGGTTTTTTTTGCTATTTAATTGTTATTTTTTTACTATTCTGTCGGTTATGGTGTGAACAGTAACACACCATCTGTTTATTCAGCATCTACTATTTACGAAACACATCCTACAGTAAATAAGCCTGCGTCAATCATTTCAATTACTGTGCAACATTCAGATCGTTCCAGTAAATGAAGCTGTTCTGCAGAATGTTTACGCCTTGCAGTCTTTCGCTGTGTGCGATATAGTTCATAGGACTATACATAGGAATCATATTCCATTCTGGATACAGGTCATTGATCTGCAGTTCACCCAGCTTTACGGAACGTTCTGCATCATCTACGGTAGATGCAACTGCGTTTACCTTATCTAAGTATTCTGGAGTGTTGTTAGCAGCATCCTTATCGTCGAAGCAGCTGTTGAAGATCAGAATTGGTTCCATCCAGCCCAGGGAGTGAATACCCAGATCATAATCGTCTGCATACAGATATTCATGTACGTAGTTCCAGTCTATTGCTTCTGCATTCATCTGCATACCGATTGCTCTTAACTGTTCCTGCATACCCTGAACGATAATCTGTCTAGTGCTGTCTGTTGATGCATACATACCAAATTCTAATTTCTGTCCGTCCTTATCGCGGATACCATCGTTGTCTGTATCAACCCAGCCAGCTTCTTCTAACAGTTTGATTGCCTTATCCATGTTGTTAGCATAATTTGCCTTAAAATGTGTCGCTGCATCTTCATCGTAATACAGCATAGAGTCAATAATCATAGAATATGCAGGTCTGGAAGCACCGTCGGTCAGTTCACACATTGCTTCTCTGTCCAGAGCCAGACATAAAGCCTGACGCAGTCTTACATCATTAAAGATGCTGCTTTCGCTGGTGTTGATTTCCATGAATCCAATTTCTGGATAAGTCTTATCCTTGATTATAACGCCTTCTACGCCTTCCAGCTGCTTTATGGCATCTGGAGTAACGCCTGACCAATAATCAATCTTTCCGCTCTTCAGTTCTTCGATAGCTGTAAAGTCTTCTGTATTAAACTTTACGAAAATTTCTTCTACCGGCATTGCACCCTGATTTTCAACTAATGGAACATAAGTCTTGTAGTAAGGGTTTGCCTTCAGAGTTACGTTGGATGCAGTTTCATAAGATTCCACATAGTAAGGACCATAAGGGATTGCACCCCACATCAGTTCATCCTTTGTCATGGTTTCGAGCTGCTCAGAATCGATAACGCCCATGAAGCATTCGCCCAGGTAATACAGCAGGTCGGAACGGAATGTGGACAGGTGGAAGATTACCTTGGTTCCATCCACATCAATGGATTCGATGTTGGAGAAACCATCCGCATATACACCCACTTCATGACCCCATTCGATAGATGCCTTGATGTCTCCAGCATCCAGGTCAGCTCCATTAGCAAACTTTCTTCCTTCTGGAACTTCCATTGTCATGGTAAGACCATCTTCGCTTACCTGCAGGTTGGTGCAGATTCCATCGATAAGTGCACCCGTTTTAGGGTCGATTGCAAAGATAGTGTCAGAAATCAGAGACTGTACGCTGGACCAGGTGTCCTGCTGATACATGTCTGTGCCGTACCATTCATCGTCTGCGATTACGATGCGCGCTGCACCTTCGTTACCCTTGCTGTCATCACCGCCGCTGCAAGCAGCCAGTGAGAATACCATTACGAATACCATCAGTAATGCAAATAACTTCTTTTTCATAATTGCCTCCTTAATATAGGGATTCTGCCATTTTAGGCCATTTTATATTTTTAGCGGATTAAAACATGCAACCTGGTGTTCATCATTGACCATTATTTTGGCAGGGTCATGATATTCGCACTCCTGTGTAGCATATTTACATCTCGCAAAAAATCTGCATCCGGCTCCCACATTCATCAGACTGCCCGGATCGCCTTCCATAATATACTTTTCTCTTCCTCGAAGCCTTGGGTCTAAGATTGGCGCTGCATCCATCAAACCCTTGGTATACGGGTGGCTCGGATTGTCAGCAACTTCTTCCGTTGGTCCGAATTCAACCAGCTTACCTAAATACATGACCGCAATCTTGTCGCTGATGTACTTGATAACATTCAAATCATGGGTAATAATCAGGTAGGTCAGACCCATCTCTTCCTGTAAATCCAGCAGCAGATTCAGAATCTGTGCCTGAACAGATATGTCCAGAGCACTGGTCGGTTCATCTAAGATCATAATCTTAGGAGACAATGCCAAGGCTCTTGCTATGGCAATACGCTGCAGCTGCCCGCCAGAGAGCTGATGTGGAAAACTGTCCAGATAGCGCAAGTCCATCTTAACCATTTCCAACACTTCTCTTGCCTTCTGCTTTGCTTCCGATCTTGGAACACCATGAATAATCATAGGACGCATGATAGAACTTTCTACCGTTTCCCTTGGATTTAGATTGGAAGCCGGATCCTGAAATACGACTGCAATATCACGATGAAGCCGTTCCATATCCTTCTTTGTTGCCTTGGACAGTCTTACACCATCAATGATAATTTCACCATCCGTCATCTTCGTCAGGCTAAGCAAAACTCTTGCCAGCGTGGTTTTCCCACTTCCAGACTCCCCTACCAGACCAACGATTTCTCCTTCGTTAATGGTAAAAGTAATGTCATCTACCGCTTTAACATCACGCTTATCTTTCGTGAACATGTTTTGGGAGTTGGAGAAATATCTTTTCACATTCTTCAATTCGATCATTTTTTCAGCCATAGTCTACACTTCCTCCTTTCCTTCAACAAGGAAGCATCTACACACATGCTCTTCGTTCACTTCCGTTTCACGCGGAGTTTCCTTGAAGCAACGTTCCTCTGCGTATGGACAGCGGTTAGAAAACCTGCAGCATGGCTTCTTATCTAAAATTCTAGGGACACTTCCATCAATAATCTGCAGGCGACCTTCCTTCTTCGTTCCTCTCGGAAGAGATTTCATCAGCAACTTTGTATACGGATGCTGTGGGTTCTCAAAGATTTCAAATATATCGGCATATTCGATAACTTCTCCTGCATACATAACGGCAACCTTATCCGCCACTTCTGCTACCAGACCGAAGTTATGGGTAATCATCATAATTGCCGTATTATGGGTATGCTTTAAATCTTTAATAATTTCCAAAATCTGCGCTTCAATAGTTACATCCAGCGCCGTAGTCGGTTCATCGGCAATTAGGAGTTCTGGTTCTCTGGAAAGCATCATAGCGATCATAACTCTCTGGCGCATACCACCGGATAATTCATGCGGGAAGCTTCGTGCACGAGTCTCTGCATCTGGCATCTTCACGTCGTTAAACAAGTCACATACCTTCTGCCATGCAAGTACTTTATCCACATTGTCCATCAGGATTGCTTCCTGCACCTGTTCCCCCGTAGTATACACCGGATTTAGAGAATCCAGAGGATTCTGGAAAATCATACCGATATGCTTACCACGAATTTTTTCCATCTCAGTCCAAGAGAAAGTTCTAAGATCTTGTCCACGGAACATGATTCTTCCTTCAACTGACTCATTTCCGCCAGGAAGCAGATTCATGATACTGTGAGCTACAGTGGACTTCCCACATCCAGACTCCCCTACGATTGCCAGAATCTCACCCTTTTTTATTCGTATGTTTACATCGTTTACCGCAGATAAGTAGCCACCCTTTACCTTATAGTCTATACTGAGATGTTCCAGTCTTAATAAATCATCACTCATATGTGTACCTCTTTCCTACTGTGATTTCATGTGAGGGTCCAGTACGTCTCGGATGCCTTCACCCAGAAAACTGAAACCCATTACGGTATATAGCAGTGCAATCCCTGGGAATATGCTCAGCCAAGGAGCTGTACCGATATACGTAATCCCGTTGGAAAGTGCCAGTCCCCAGTCTGGAGACGGTGCCTGTGAACCCAGTCCCAAGAAGGATAGTGTGGTAGTGGACAGGATGGTGGACGGCAGAGTTGTTGATACCATTACAATCAGCGATGGAATTACATTCGGCAGAATGTAACGGAACATCAATGCGAAAGAACTTTCGCCGAAGGCCTTTCCCGTTTCAACGAAGGCCATGCTCTTTAATGACATGGTTTTCGCTCTCACTGGTCTCGCATAAGAGGCCCAAGCGACTAAAGCAATAGAAATTACCGTGTTGGTTAAACCTTTTCCGATGAGGGTTACAACTGCCAGTGCCAGAATGGTACTTGGGATACACCAGGTCAGGTCGGTCAGGAATGAGAAAATTCTATCAATCCTTCCACCGAAGTAACCACATATCAGACCTACAGTAACACCGATTATCAGTTGCAGTGTCGCGCCAAGAAATGCCACCCATAAGGTAATTTGAGTACCCCAAATTACACGGGAAAGCATATCTCTACCTAACTCATCCGTACCGAACCAGAACTCCGCACAAGGTGCTGTAAATCTGGGTCCAACTCCCTGTTCCATATAACTATATGGAGCAATCTGCTCTGAAAATACTGCTAGAATACATATACTAGCCAGCATACAAAATCCAAGCATAAAGTTGAAATTCTTTAGGCAATCCTGCAAAGTTTCTTTCCATTTCTCTGTATTCAGATTGCTTACATGTTTCTTATTGTTTTCGTTTTTATTAACAGTCATTGTCTGGTCACTCATTACTTGTCACCTCCGCCTAGTGCGATTCTGATACGTGGATCAAGAATTGCGATTACGATATCACTAATGAGGTTAAAAATCACGGTCAGTATAGCGATAATCAGCAGAACCGCCTGTACAACCGGGAAGTCCTGTACTACGATGGAATTCAAAAGAAGGTTACCCATACCAGGAATACCAAATATTTTTTCTGTTACAACTGCACCGGAAATCAGCCATGGGATAGACATGAATACCTGCACAGATACCATAATTAGTGCATTTCTTAATACATGCTTCAGCATTACTTTCTTATATGGCACACCCTTAGCGTGTGCTGTGGTTACATATTTTTCATTAAGCACTTCCAGTACTTCCGATCTGGTCAGGCGCAGTGTTCCTGCGATTGTGGAAGATACCAGTGCAAATACAGGGAGCACATAGTATTCAATTCCATCATATCCACTGATTGGCAAGACTTTAAGCCATACTGCAAAAACAAGAACCAGCAGCGCACCCAGCCAGAAGCTTGGCATCGCCGTCAAAAGCAGCGATCCGCTAATCGTGAAGCGGTCAAACAAGGAGTCCTTTTTTATTGCACACACCAATCCCATTGGGAGAGCGATAAGCATTTCAACAATCAGTGACCAACCGCATAAAGTTATGCTTCTAGTTACTCTATCTTTCATTAAGTCAATTACAGGTGTCTTATATCGCACAGAATCACCAAAATCCTGAGATCGGA
>JAQUJJ010000187.1 GCA_028681035.1 Candidatus Cloacimonadota bacterium | reverse complement strand
CTGGCCGGTATGGACAGCAGTGAAGGAAGACAGGGTAACGGGCAGGGTGTTTTCCTCGCTATCTGAAAAGACAATGATGAGTTCACTGGATCTCTGTGGATCTACTGTGATGTTCAAATCTGCATCAATATCAGTCCAGGTACCGGGATTGGTGAGCATATTCCAAGCTCCGCCACCAAAGCTGTAAGCGATAGTGGGTGGGATAAAGCCAAGATTGTGGTTAATATTAACAGTCAGTTCAGGTCCGGAAAAGCTTTCCACAATCAGCCTGATATCAAGGCCGGCATTGTTGAGGTTGCTTCCCACAGAGTTATAGCCAGCCCAGTAATCCACCGTGGAACCGCTCACACCGTTGATAATTACCGAGGCATTGATGGTAGTGTCATCAGGGAGGGTAACCGCTGGCAGATCTATCTCGCTCTCTGTGCCAACGATTACTGCGATATCCTGCTGCTCGGCTTCCACAATGCGAATGTTGTCGATGGCTGCAGGGGCTTGGGTTCCAGTGCTGCTGTTATTTTTCCAGGAGAAGATCAGACGTTTGGTGCTTCCGGCAAGGTTGGCAGGAAGCTGGATGCTGTAGTTTTGCCAATCGTTTGAGTTCGATAGAGCTCCGGATATCAGCGCTCCAGTGGTTAATTCTGTTCCGGCTGAAGGTGTGATGGAGGGCTCGGTAAGATAGACCTGTAAATTGTCGTTTGCAGCATCCTGGCCATTGGCTTTCCAATTGAAGCGCAGGTAGAAATCCTGCGAGCTGGCTGGGAAGCTGACATTGGTGTAGAAATGGCTGATAGAGGTTTTGGTTACGTCGTAGCTGTTGCTGTTTCCGTTATCATTGCTGATATAGAGGCTGTGAGTACCGGTATTGGCGGTAGCGGTGCCCCAGTGCCATTTATTCGTCTGATTGCTATTTACCATGGCCCAATTGTTAGCGTCGTTTTCAAAGCCTTCTACGAAGGGTACGGTGAGTTCGGGAGGAGTAAACTCAGCAAAGACCAGTTTGAGATTAGGTCTGTAGGTATGGGTGCTTCCACCGGAAAAAACATTGGTCTGATTACTGGAGTTGTCTCTCGAATATCTGTAACCAGAGTTTGTTGTGGTGAAATATACACTGCCGGAAGTGCCGACGCTTCCCAGTAAACCAAAGGCAGTATCCAGCACGATGTTTTTATCACCATCCCAGAGGAAAGGACTACTGAAGCTAAGCATATCCCAGCCTTTTTGAGGTGCGTAGGAAAGATTACTATATACGGTTTGCATATCGGTGAGATCTTGCCAGCTTAATACGTTTACGGCGACAGTGTGTTTCATCCTCACGATAAAATTGGGCAGATTGTTAGCCGACACAGAATCAACATTGAAGCCAATCTCAGTGATATAAATGGGGCCGAAAATACCGGCAGTATTTAGTTCTGCTTTGGTGTATACAGATTGTCCGTGCAATGATTTTAATCCGATATTAATAGGGCAGGCCGAGCCTCCTGTTGTTTGAGTTCCATTGCCGAGAACGGCTACAATATTGGGCGTGGCATTCACAGTGTTTGAAGGCTCAGAACCTACATTAGAATACATGGCCACAATGTAGTAGCTGTACTCGGTGCCATTGATCACATCATTGTCCTGATAAGTAAGAGCGCCTGTAACCGCTGCCAAAATTGCACCGTCTCTGTATATTGTGTAGGAAGTGGGCACACTCACATTGGGAGCCTGCCAGTTCAAAGTAACACTCTGATTACCGGGGATGGCGCTGAGGTTTTGCGGAGGGTTATATACGGGCACAGTATAGATTTTGAGGCGCAGATTGGGCAGGTTTGATGTGCTGGAAAGTGAGGTAGGTTGAGAGTTATCATTATGTTCTTGCCTGGCCCTGTTTGGGCTGGACGTGCTATATGCCCACCTCGGATAGGAGGATGTCCAAGCCTGATTCCCTTTTATTGCCAAGATTGAGAGGTTAGACGTGCCATCATAATCAAACCACTCGTCCAGATCTACTTCCATCCATCCGCTGGTGGCAATATTGGGGAAAGACCCGCTATAGACCAGGGTGTATCCAGTTAGGCTGTAATTGCCAGTGCTGAGGCTACTGGAAGTAGTGTGTTTCATGTAGATAGTGGTGGCTACGATGGGGTTGGTATCGCTTCCTGAAGCTTTATAATAGGCCAGGGATTGGATAGCCCCAGCCCTACCGACTTCACTGGCCAGATAGATGGCTTCGTGGCTGGAGTAGGTGTAATAACGATCCAATGGGTAGCTTTGTGTGGACGTGCCAGCGCCGATGGTGACCTCTTCCAGGGTACCTGTTTTCAGCCTGATAGAGATAGTATGTTCTGCCGTCTTGGTCTCATTATCTGTAGCCACGGCTTTGATAGTGTGGACGCCTGTAGTGGCTAAAGAGGTATCCCAGTCCCAGCTATAAGGGGCGCTGTAATCTGTAAAGGTCAAGACATCATCCGCATAAAAAGCCACATTTGCGATGCTGCCATCACTATCAGTAGCCGTAGCGGTAACCGCAATGGTTGCGCCAAGATCGTGTAAACTGCCATCTGCAGGAGAGGTAATGGAGACCGAGGGTAGTCCAGGATCAACTGCCAACAGGGCAGCGTAAGCATTTAATCTGCCACTTCCGAGCTTACCTGTGTAGTTTGGATTCACCGCATAATGGTTGTCGGTGGTGTTTTTTAGCAGGTTGCGCAATTCGGTATTGGTGTAAGATACATTGTTTCGATGTGCATAAGACAGCACCAGCGCTGCTACACCCGAAACATGCGGACAGGCCATGGAGGTACCCTGATAAAAGGCATAAGAATTGCCGGAAATCGTACTAAGTACGCCCTTGGGATCATTCGTAAAGGCAGTTTCGCCCCCCGGTGCTGAAATTTCTACCCAGGTGTCATAGTTTGAGTACCAGGAGATAATGTCTTTATTATTTGTTGCGGCTACTGCCATAGCACCACTATAGCAGCCCGGGTACCAATTTCCGGAAGCCTCGTCGTTGCCAGCCGCGAAGATAGTAAGACCACCGTCGAGTACAGTTCCGCCGCCATGTAGGTTAAAATAGTCTATAGCATCGAGGTCTGTCTGATTAAAGACGTTTACATTATTATATCCCCAGCTGTTTTGTGAGATTGCAGCACCGTGATCAGCTGCCCATACTGGGGCGTCATCAAAGCCACCTCCGGATTCGCCTTCAAACACTTGGCAAGACATCAGGCTGATTCCTCTCGTGGGAGAAGAGCCGCCAGCAATACCCGCTACACCTGCACCATTGTTGTTCACAGCAGCTATAGTGCCAGCCACGTGGGTGCCATGGTCATCTGCCGTGATGGTGGTTGAATTGGTCACAAAGTTGTAACCCACCCCAGACCAGATATTGGCCGCTAAATCTGGATGATTGATCTGGATGCCTCCGTCGATAACCGCTACGATCACATCCTGATGGCCTTTTTCTATAGTCCAGGCGTCAAAGAGGCTGATATCTTTGCCTGCGGTGCCGCCTTGCTGTCCGGTATTGTTATAATGCCACTGCTCACCCAAGCGGGTGTCGTTGCCAGACCAGCGTTCAAGCTCTTCCCGGCTAATTGGAACAAAGCCATTGGGATCGGCATATAGTACTTTCTTGTATTCAGGCTCGGCAAATTCGACAATATCACTCAGCTTGCGATATTCCATCACGATGTCTCTGATATTGGCTTTGCTATCTATCTCAAGTTCCAGCCAGCGGTCAAAGCCCCATTCGCGATGCCTATCCGCATACCTGGTAGCGAGGGCTGGGGAGTCAAACAGAAGATTTATCTTGCTTACGCCATATTGCGTGCACAGGGCATCCCATTCAGTTTTCCCGCTAAGCTTTAGCTGCCCATCCTGAGTGCGGGTGCTGAGGCTGATGTGAGAGTAGTTATCGCTCAGCTTTACCCGAATCAGGCCAGGAACAATGGCACTATTCGGCACTTGATAAATATCTACATAAGGGCGTTCTCCGCGACTTACTACGGCAAACAGATTAGCGATCATTGACATGATTATCACAGAGGCCAGAACTAAGCATTTCTTCTTCACAATTGACTGCTTATCTTATATATACTTTTATTGTATGATTACCACATAATTTTACTTTGAATATAGCTCGTACACATAAAGGTTATTTGTCAAGATATATATTTCAAGAGTTATGGAACTTGTAGTGCTGCACTCTGTTGGCAACGGCCTCATAGGGGGGAATGGAGATTGATATTGTCGTGATATAGGAGCAGCTCCACTTGGGTTTTTCGCCATTATGGCAGTGTACGGCTATGTTAAAGTCCACTCAAGAACCAGATCTTTCTCTATGGTTTGGGGGACAAACAACAAGCCCGGCTTTCTGGCCGGGCTTGCTTGCGTTTATTGGTATTGTTTATTTGGTGATGAGATAGGATTCACTCGCTGCGATGACTTTATAGAAGCGCATCGCATGGCCGAGGTCCATGTCATTCCAGTAAGCGTCGGTGGTTTCGCCCAGGAAGCTGAAGGTCCCGTAAGGATCTTCGCTGCCCCAGACCTGGTAGTAGTTGGCGTTAGGAATGGCATTCCACTGTACTTTCACATAGTCGGTAGCGGCATCCACATAGAGGATGGAGATGGCGGGATTGGCCAGCCATCCGATCTGCCCCATGCCGGTGATAGAGATGTTTGTGGTGAGGTTTTCCGGGTCATTGCTGGTAACTATTACATCACCGTTGTAGGCGATGACCTCGGAGGGAGTGAAGCTGAGGCTATAGGTTTTGGTAACGCCAGTCGCAACGGAATAGCTGAGGCTATTGCGCTCTGCTTTTCCGGTTTCGGAGGCTATGCCGAATTCACTGCGGGAACGTCCTGCTTCGGCTACGCTATATCCCGTGGGGGTGGTAATATTTCCGGTGAGGGTGGCTTCGCCGTTGTTGGTGATGGTGAAGGTCTTGATGTCGGTACTGCCGATTTCGATCTCACCATAGGCCAGGCTGAGCGGAGCTACCAGGATGGCGGCAGGATCTATGACCGAGGTCACGATCACATTTACGTTGTCATCGGCGGTCAAAAGACCATCACTGACTGTGAAGCTGAGGTTTTCCGTGCCGTGCCAATCCGGAGTTGCCGTGAAAGTCACCGACAGTCCGTCGATAGAGACGATCACATTGGTGTTTCCGCTGTAACTGAGGGTTAGTTCATCTTCGTCCACATCGTTCACGTAGGAACTAAAATCGACTATTAGTGAACCGTCTTCCTCAAAGCTGAAGGAGTCTGGCAGAGCTATGGTTGGGGCATCGTTGACGGGGGTTACCATCACGTCTACTTGGTCACTGGCAGAGAGTTCTGGGTCGCTGACCTTGAAGGTGATGGTTTCTGTGCCGTGCCAATCTGCCGTTGCACCGAAATTGACGCTCAAGCCGTCGATAGTGACTGTCACATTTGTGTTTCCGCTGTAGCTGAGGGTAAGCTCATCTTCGTCCACATCATCTACGCAGGAGCTGAAATCGACTGTTAGTGAACCGTCTTCCTCAAAGCTGAAGGAGTCTGGCAGAGCAATGGTCGGAGCATCGTTGACGGGGGTTACCATCACTTCCACTTCTTCACTGGCAGAGAGTTCTGGGTCGCTGATCGTGAAGGTGATGGTTTCTGTGCCGTGCCAATCTGCCGTTGCACCGAAAGTGACGCTCAAACCGTCAATAGAAACGCTCACATTCGTGTTTCTGCTGTAGCTGCGAGTTAGCTCAGCTTTATCGACA
>JAQUJJ010000049.1 GCA_028681035.1 Candidatus Cloacimonadota bacterium | reverse complement strand
GTTGTTAAAATGGACCCCAATCTGCCCGTGATACTTATGACCGGTGATGTTGATCCGCAAAAGATGAGAGCCGCTATTCAATTAGGTGCCTTCGATTTTTTACGCAAGCCTTTCGAGATAGCAGAGCTGCATGTTGCCGTGAAACAGGCGTTACAAAAGAATCTGCTGCTAATCCAAAATGAAGAATATCGCAATCATTTGGAATCTTTGGTTGACCAACGTACATATGAGCTTACAGTGGCAAAAAGAAAGCTAGAAAAGCACTACCTAAACACTATCCATGCTATGGTTTATGCCATGGAAGCCAATGATATTTACACCCGCGGTCATTCTGAAAGAGTAACGGTCATCAGCATAATGCTAGGGAAACTGATGAAACTAGACCAAGAAGATTTGAACCTGTTGCGAATTGGTGCTCTGTTACACGATCTGGGGAAAATAGGGATATATAGCCCACTGTTGAGCAAGGAACAAGCTCTCACAATGAGTGAATATGAAATTGTAAAGCAGCATCCTGTAATTGGAGAACGTATAATAGTACCCATTGGCTTGCCTTCTCCGGTACACGATATCATTCTACAGCACCATGAATGGTATGGAGGGGGAGGTTATCCCAACGGACTTATTGGAGAGAACATATCGTTGTTTGCGCGGATAGTAACGGTTGCTGATTCTTTCGACGCCATGACCAGCCAGCGACCCTACCGCATGAACTTAGACCCTTATTCAGCAAGTGTGGAAATACGCGATAATGTGGAAATACAATTCGACCCCGAGATTGGGATGTTGTTCTTCAATAACTATAAATCAATCATAGACCCTGTAGAGAACACTCCTGCAACTCGTGAATTGTTGTTTAGCCTATTTTAACAGTAGCTAGCTAATGCTTAATATTCTATAAAATACGCATATAAGGAGTTCGCATGGTAAAACTAATTACTGCCGCAGAAGCAGCAACCATGATTACGCCCGGTAGCAGAATTGCCATAGGTGGCTTTCTTGCTGCGGGAGCACCGGAAACTATTATAGACGCTCTTGTTGAACAGAAAGTTGGCGATTTGCATATCATCGTAATCGCTTCCGATTGGGAAGACCGAGGAATAGGAAAGCTTGTTGTAAACCATCTGGTAAAAAGTGCTCAGGTTTCCCACCTAGGCACCAATAGAGCTATCCAAGCCCAAATGAATGCCGGAGAAATTGCTATCGAACTGGTACCTCAAGGCACCTTGATGGAAAGAGTTAGGGCTTTCGGTGCTGGCTTGGGCGGCGTGCTTACCCCCACAGGCTTGGGAACAGTGGTGGAAGAAGGTAAGCAAATTATCAACAGTGATGGAAAAGACTATATTCTTGAGCCTGCAATCGCTTCCGATTATGCGATAATTCGCGCCCATAAGGCAGATAAAATGGGTAACTTAACTTTTAGCAAAACTTCCCGAAATAGCAATCCCATCATGGCGATGGCAGGTAAAATCACGATAGCCGAAGTGGACGAGATTGTCGAAATTGGCGAGATTGATCCCGAACTGGTCGTCTGCCCGGGTGTGTTCGTTAACTATCTTGTTATGACAAAGGAGGCTTGAAAATGGCAAATGATAAAAGAGCTATGATCGGTGCACGTATCGCAAAAGAACTGAAAGACGGCGATTTTGTGAACCTTGGAATCGGGCTTCCTACAGAAGCGGTTAACCATATTCCTGACGGTGTTCATGTGGTATTCCAATCTGAAAATGGCATGCTAAGGATAGGACCCAACCCCGAGCCAGGAAAAGAAGATAAAGATTTGATAAATGCTGGTGGCGGATTCATTACTGCTCTGCCAGGGTCGAGTTACTTCGATTCAGCCTTGAGCTTTGCTATCATTCGCGGCGGACATATAGATATCACCGTTCTTGGTGCTTTGCAGGTAGATCAAGAAGGAAACCTGGCAAACTGGATGATACCAGGCAAGATGGTTCCCGGTATGGGAGGCGCAATGGACTTGGTAACTGGCGCAAAGAAAGTTATCGTAGCCATGGAGCACTCTGATAAATACGGTAATCCCAAAATCTTGAAAAAGTGCACCTTGCCTCTCACCGCCAAAGGGAAAGTACGAGTTATCATCACCGATATGGCAGTTATGGAATTTCGCCCCGAAGGCTTAACGCTCATCGAGATCGCCGAGGGACTTACTGTGGAAGAAGTGATAAAAGCCACAGAAGCAGATTTGGTTATTCCATGTGTGATAAATAGGTTTTAAACCATATACTCCTTAACCATATAAACATCATCCTTACCGATTTGTAGCTCTAGATGGATACCGTCCTCTAGGTATTCTTCTGCTGTGATTACGGCTATTTCGTGGAGCCTGGAAACGAGTGCTGCCTTGTCGTATGGCAGCAACAATTTAACAGTTTGGTTGCCCATGACCTGCGTTTCCACTTTTGCCAACAGAGTATCGATATTTCTATCCATCGAAGCTGAGATAAAGGCTGCTTCAGGGTAACGGCGTACAAGCAAGCTAAGCAACTGGTCGTTCAGGTTATCAATTTTATTGAACACCATAATCTGAGGTATATCTATAGCATTTATTTGCGCCAAAACGGAATTTACTTCCTGGATATAATACTCGAACCTATCATCAGCCACATCCACCATATGCAGCAGCATGTCTGCATCCTGAACTTCCATGAGGGTAGCCTTGAATGATGCTACAAGGTGGTGCGGAAGCTTGGAAATGAAGCCCACCGTGTCCGAAAGCACAATGGGGTTTCCTGTTGATAGCTTTAGCTGGCGGGAGGTGGAATCCAGAGTGGCAAAAAGGCGGTCTTCTACCAGCACGCCCGCATGTGTAAGGCGATTAAACAGCGTAGATTTGCCTGCATTAGTATAGCCTACAAGGCATACTTTCTTGGATTTCTCTCTTTGCTTACGTTGCGTTTCCTTTTGCGAGGTGATGCGTGCAATAGCGTTATTTATCTTGCGGATATTCGTTTTGATAAGGCGTTTATCTATCTCAATCTGTTTCTCTCCCATACCTCTAGCAGCGCTGCCTCCGGCTCCTCTGGCACCGCCACGCTCTTTATCGAAATGCCCCCACAGCCTCTTCAAGCGCGGAAGCTGATATTCCAGCTCTGCCAAGCCTACCTGTAGCTTAGCTTCCTTGGTTTTGGCATGTTCGTGAAAGATGCTGAGGATAACCTCGGTGCGGTCAATCACCTTAATCCCAAAGGTTTTCTCTATGTTTCTGCCTTGCACTGGGCTAAGCTCTTCATTCACAATAAGTAACTCAGCTTGCGCCTGCTGCATTTTAATGCTTATGTCGCTTAAGAAACCTTTGCCAAAGAAAGTGCTGCGTTCCGGGGCGTTACGCTTTTGGGTGTAACTTCCCAGTATTTGTATGCCGGCTGTATCGGCTAAACGCTCCATCTCCTTTATCGTATCTTTGCTTTCTGCGTCAGACTCGCCTTGGCGCACTAAGGCAGCGATGAAGGCGGTTTTTTCTATCCGCTCCAGCTCTTCCCAATCGTCCGGTTCTAGCTCAAATTCGTCCAGTTCGTCAAATTCATCAAAACTCATATATCCTTCTATGGTGTTATTTTAGTTCCCCGTGCATCCAGTCTACCGGGGGAACTGTCGTATATTTCTATGTTGTAATAAATCACGGCGATGTAATCTCTGGGAAACTTACCGTGAAAATAGCTGTGTATCAGGTTCACATAGTGGCAAGCCTGCTGCTCATAGGCAGTTAAGTTAGGGTCTTCAGGGTGCACAAGACGCGCAATCTGCTTAATCTTAAAAGTGGGTATATCAAGAAACACAGTTACACAAGCAGGATTAAGCATCTGGTTCAGAAAGGTCTGAGTAGTATAGCCGGGTTCGGAATACAGCTCCAGCGAAATAATCCTATCGGCGGCAAATACATCTTCTGCTTGCTTGTACAAACTATCCAACACTGCCAGTTTCTCTCCTAATGGCGCATCAATAGTAGTTTCCAGCAGCTCAATTATTTCTGGCAGTTTAGAGGCTTTGGGCAGGAAACCAGTGCCTTTTACAGCATTGTTTAGCTTAAAAAAGCTATCTTTGCGAGCTGCTCCATAGGTGGCTACCATGCCATTATGCGGACCCGATAACTGCGGTTTACGGCTTGCTCCCGCGCCTTTTTCCAGCATTTCTTTAAAGATATCCAAATATTCCAGCCGCCGTTCGCGATTCCACTCCCAAAACACAGGCGGGAAATCCACCAAGGGATATGTCTGCCATTTATCTTCCACCTTAGCTTCAATAACTTTTACTTCGGGTAAGGGAGTTTTTGCGCATTTCTGCACACAATACGAGCCAGTCCAGAAATCACTGGGATTTACCACCTTTTTAGCGAACAAAAGCCCGATGCTGCATATCAACATCATCGCTATTAGTACTACAATTCTTTCCATTATATCCCCTATTTACTTTAATCTAATCAGTTTACGGATACTACTACCCTCGGGAGTGCTGAGCCTGTAAAGATAAATCCCTTGTGCCGTACTCCGATTATCGTTATCCGTTCCATCCCAGCTAAGCTGCTGCTGTCCTTTGGAGAGCACGTTATTATAAAGCGTTTTTACCAACTGCCCTTTCAGGTTGAATACCTTCAGCTCCACCGGTGTAGCCTTATTGATTACGAAGCTAATGTTTGTGCTAGCAGTAAAAGGGTTAGGATAGTTGGTCAAAGAGAAACTAGCGTTAGGCTTTTCTACGAAATCAGTATTATTTACAAAGCCATTTTCACTATACTTAATCATCCCGATTGCATAATTGCTGGAACCCATCAATATGCTGCTATCAGAGTATGGGAAAAGCCAGTTCACTTTATAGAGTGATTCAGCAACATTATCATGAATTTGCCAAGTATCTCCATCAAAACTAACAAGTTTGTTGTCATAGTAATAACCCCATGAATCAAGTACTAATAGCATCCATAATTTATCATTCGAGTCAACGGTCATAGCTCCAAAACTGTTGCTTGTCATTAAGGAATTTGGAGCGTTGTATATCGTCCATTCAAAGTTATCTAAGCACGCTAAGCCATTATCCGTAGAAATCCATTTCGCGTTTTGGGAATCAACCACAATGCTTGAAATATTATTGCTGGGCAGAGGTGAATTAGACGTATCGAAAGTCATACTATTTTCACCGTCGAAATATGTAAGACCGCACCCTTGATAGTTGTTGTCGTTGCAGCTAAGCCATAACACATCATCCGCATCTATCGTTATACTGTTAATCCTGTTGCTGGGTATTCCCGTTGATTGAAGATTTACCAAATCCAGCAAAAAGCCATCATCCCAAATCAATCCCCCATATTGGGAATCATTTACAGCATACCATTTCATCCCCTGAGAATCGATAGCAATATCGTTTATTGTAGAGTTATAGTAAAGCCTCTCAGCCCAATTAGTGCCATCAAAACGAAAGAGCCGATTTCCTATCCCAATCCAGAATATCCCCTGAGCATCTTCAGCGATACAGTTAACATCGTTTGCGGGAATAAGTGAGTTGTTTGTGTTGTAATTTATCCATGTATTGCCATCGTATTTATGTAAACCCTTATATGAACCAAACCACATGTTTCCCTCTGAATCACGAAAAGCACCTTTTAGTATGTTTGTCCTCAAGCCTGAATTGCTGATTGCAAGGGTTGTCCAGACTGCTCCATCAAATATTGCCAGACCTTCATTTTCACTTGGAGAATACGCAGACATCCACAATCTGCCAAGGATATCAACATTGAAAGTTGAGTAACCAACATTTACAGAATCGGGAATACTATATGATGCCCAATTTGTACCATCAAAACTAGTAAGCTGTCCGAAACTACCGATCCAAGCTGTCCCTAAATCATTAAAAGCAATTGCATAGGAACCAAGAATTGGTAGCAAAGATGTCTCACTATAGTAAGTAGTCCAGGTTGTGCCATCAAAACAAGAAAGCCCTCCCACAAAATCTACTTCACCATTGTAATCGTAATGTATGCAATGGCATACCCACAACCTCCCTGATTCGTCAACATTTATCGAGGCAGCATAGTTTGCCAGCATTCCAGATGTATGTGTATTGATTATTTCCAAATCTGTCCCATTATATCTGTATAAACGATACTGATAATAATCCGATGAATTGCGCCCTAAAAACCACACATTCCCCTGACCATCCACTTTCATGCTCCGGTAATCCATTATACCATACATCAAGCGTTCCTCCCATGTTTCACCATCAAAGCGATATAATGAATATAGACCCATGAACCATTTTACGCCATTAACTCCAAAGCCTATAGCTTTAATTCTCGTAAGAATGCCCGAATATCCAGAGCTTAGTGAAACATGAACAGGCGTCCAATTGGAGCCATCAAAGCATACCACGCCCATTTCCGTACTAATCCATTTCACTCCAAGATTATCTATGGCAATGCAATATATGATGTTACTCGGTAACCCAGAGTTACAGATATTGTAAAAAGTTCTTTCCTGCGTAAAAACATTTATCCTAAGTAACCCCCCTTCAGAGCCTACCCAAAGATAATCCGCCTCCATAGCCGTACAAGTAGCCCGATGTCCATCAGTGCAATTGATACTTTGAGGGCTTTGAGCCGATAGCAGGACTGCTTGAAAAACAAAAAATAAGCTTAAGATTATCATAGTTACTTTCTTCATTGTTGTCTCCTTGTTACTTCTAGCATATAACTCACAAACAAAGCACAAATCTATTAGAACAATATGCGAGTATTAAGTCAAGCAGAATATTGTGTCCTTTGTTAATTTCCACCTTTTCCACATCAGCACTCCCGCACCCCAGCACACCAACACATAAACACTCTATATACTTCAAAGAACAAAACAAGCCTGATCTTCTTCCCTTCGGTTTTCTTATATCCTGTAAAACATTATGTTTCATATTCTAGATACACAGTAAAACAAATACCTAGTTTGCCATCTGGATTGTTTTTCTGTAATGCGACCGAATATCATTAACTCTCCACCTAAAGAATCATCCGGACATCAGACTACAGTCGTTTTTCTTAATGTTTCCTTGCTGCAATCTTGTCAATAACAGTATCTTAAAAAGTCGAGGTATCGAGAGGGTGGAGGCTATAAACAAGTATTAAGCTCTGTGTTCTGGCAGGTGAATGAGGGTTGTGCTGGTATGCAAAAGGGAAGCAATCTCACATAATTGCATAGATTGCACAGTCTTGGAAGCATCTATTATAGATAACAGCTATTTTGCATTTAGTTGCATGCTTTATCACCCACTTAGATGACAACCAAAATCAGGAAACTAACTTTAAAAAACACCAAAGTGGGCTTTTTTTTCCCCTTGCTTTACGATGTGTGTTAAGTGTATGCTAAACTTTCTAAAGCAGGTGCAAAAATGGAGAGAAATTTGGGTCTCAGAGGCTGGATATTACGCTGTTTTTAAGAATTGTCTTGACAGTGAAAGACATGGTAGAGGAGCATGACACCAAAATGCAGTTTTTGTAGCTGACGCTTAATCTTAAGGAGGAAAAAGCTTGTTTCGTACCGCTAATCTTTATGCGTTGAAATCAGTATTGCTACGTGTGATTATCCTTCTGGGTATAAGCACCGCAGGCTTTATTGCGCCTTTGCATGCGGAGCTGTTAATCCCTATGGATATCACTCAGAGCAACCACTTGAAAGCTTATGGCATAGCTTTTGAAGGTTTGAAAGAGCAGCTTGTAGGCAAGTGGCTGTTAAACTATCGTGGAGGCAGCTTTTTGTTCCCGGATTCCGATGCCTTAGCGGTATTGTGCAACATCCGCGGAGTGCGTTTTGAGACTATTTCTTCCCCCCAGGTAGCAAGCATTCTCAGCGAGATTCAGGATGCCAATATGGAAAGTGTTACGCTAGAAAAAGAGCCTAAGATTGCGGTTTACATTCCGCCAAATTCCCTGCCTTGGGATGATGCGGTTACAATGGCTCTGGAATATGCAGAGATTGAATACGACAGGCTTTGGGATGATGAGGTACTGCAAGGAAAACTGAACGATTACGACTGGCTGCACTTGCATCATGAGGATTTCACCGGACAGTTTGGCAAGTTTTATAGCTCTTATCGCAACACCACCTGGTATCAAAACGATGTGAATATCAATGAAGCAATGGCTGCAAAGCATGGCTACTCCAAAGTTTGGGAGCTAAAGCATGCAGTGGCGGAAAAGATACGGAATTATGTGATAAATGGTGGCTTTATGTTTGCCATGTGCGCCGCTACAGATACTTTTGACATTGCCCTTGCAGCAGGTAACATGGATATTGTAGATAGTGCAATAGACGGCGATGGCTTAGATCCGCAATACAATAAAAAGCTGGATTTCAAACGCTGCTTTGCTTTCGAGAATTTTAGCATCCGCCCCAATCCTTATGAATACGAGTTTTCGGATATAGACGCCAGCGACTATTCTATGCTGCGTGGAGCCGAGGCAGATTATTTCCAGCTCTTTGATTTTTCTGCTAAATACGACCCCGTTCCTACTATGTTAACCCAGTGCCACACCAATATAATTGACGGTTTTTTGGGGCAAACCACCTCCTTTTTCAAAGACAAAGTGAAGAAAAGCGTGATTATCCTGGCAGAAGTGCCGGGGCAAAATGAAGTTAAATATATTCACGGGAACGTTGGCAAGGGAACTTTCACCTTTTACGGCGGGCATGATCCCGAAGATTATCAGCATAAAGTTGGCGATCCGGAGACCATTCTGGAACTGTATAAGAACTCTCCCGGATATCGCCTGATACTAAATAATGTACTTTTCCCCGCTGCCGAAAAAAAGCAGCTAAAAACCTGAGGTAGATGTGAAAAAGTTTTACCCCAAAATCCGCAGCATTCAGATTAAAACAGGGATATGGACAGTTGTAATAGCCCTGATTTTGCTCTTTAGCTATCTGTGGTTAACAAACCGCTTGGCAATAGGCTCCAGCTATGTGTTAAACGTTTCCTTTGCAGATGTTAACGGCTTGGAAGTTGGTGACAAAGTAGTGTATCGAGGCATGGAAGTGGGGCGCGTTAAAAGCATTAAAGCCAAGGGAGATGCCATCATTGTATCAGCAGGTGTTGATAGCGGCATAAGTCTAAATGAAGGGAGCAGTTTTCAGGTGGCAGATAGCGGACTGATGGGCGGTAAGACCCTGGTGATAAATCAGGGCACCGAAACTGCCAAGCTGGATATCCTAAAGCTACAGACAGGCTCTACCCCCGAAGGGATTATGAATATGATTGGCAAGGCATCCGAGACATTGGCAGATTTGCAGAAAGCAGTTGTTTCTCTGCAAGCTCCCGGAGGTTTGCTGGAAGGCTCTACCATGCTGTTAGACAAAGCAGGTGCTGCGGTAAGCTCTGCTGATACGGCTGCTCAGGATTTGAAAAAAGAAGTGAGTGCCGTGATTGCGCGAGTGGATAGATTGACCGCTGGATTGAACGAAGTGTTGCAGGAAAACCGTAGCACGATTAAAACAAGCATAGGCGAAACTCCTGCCATGATAGCAAAGATAAACGGGACTCTGGACAGCTTGCAAACGCTATCCGGAAGCCTTAACAAAAGCGTAGAACTGCTTAAAAAAGGCGATGGCACCGCCGCTAAACTGCTAAATAATGCAGAACTTTATACCAAGCTGAATAGCTCTATAGAGAACCTAGACATCCTGCTAAAGGACATCAAGGCGCACCCCAAGAAATACGTGAAATTCAGCCTCTTTTAGGATAGTAATGAAAAAGCTAATATATCTCCTCCTCTTACTTTTGTGTATCTCTGGAGTTGCAAACGCCTTGTCTTTCGGGCAGAATAAGGTAAACTCCACAGATCAGAACTGGTCTAGCATCCAAACGATGCACTTCGATATTTATTTCCCCAAGGGAGAGGATGAATTCGGCAAAACAGTCGCGCTGATGTGTGAAGATATCTATTACTACATCAAAGGCGAATTCAATATACCCATCCTCAGCCGCATACCGATAGTGTTTTACGCTTCCAAGAGTGAATTTCAGACTACTAATATCATCTATTCCTTGCTTTCTGAAGGGGTGGGAGGTTTCACCGAAAGCTTGCGCAATCGGGTAGTGGTGCCTTTTGATGGCAGCTATGCGGCATTGGAAGAACTCCTTGCTCACGAGCTTACTCACGCCTATATTAACGCTATGGACAACCGTTTTATCTCTGCGTTTACGCCTCTTAGACCCATAGCTTTCCCTTTCTGGTTCTCTGAAGGAATGCCGGAATACCTCTCCATTGGCGGTGAGGATGCATATAACAACATGTTCTTGATGGATATGGTGATAAACGACCGTATCGGCAAGCTTCAGGAAACCGACGGATATCTTGCTTACCGTATGGGAGAGAGCTTCTTAACCTACATCGCTAAAACTTGGGGACGCGAGAAAGTGCCAGCATATTTCTTTGCCCTACGCACCATCAGCAATATAGACGATGCCACCAAAAAGGTCTTTGGCATGGAATTCAAGGATTTGGAATCACGCTGGAACTATCAACTAAAGAGGGATTTCTTCCCCCGCATCAACAGTCATGGCATACCCATGGAAAGCTTTGAACAGCGCACCTTCCACCAAAAAGACGGCTCTTATTTTAACTACAATCCCCGCTTCTCACCCGATGGCAGCCGCTATGTTTACTACTCCAATGCAGGTGCTCGCTATAGTATCTGGATGGCTGGCACACAAGGCTTGGATAAGCCAAAGATGATCTTAAGGGGGGAGAGCAGTGCCAAGCTGGAAGAATTCTACTATTTCCGCTCCAGTTTAAGCTGGTTCCCAGATAACCGCAGGATTGCTTTTGCAGCCAAGACCGCCGATGGTGACAAGATACACATATACGATGTGGAACGTACTAAGATATTGGAAACCTTAAGCTTTAAGGAACTTAGTGCGATATATGAAGTGGACGTAGCTCCTGATGGCAAGTCTTTGGTGTTCTCCGGGCAAAGTGCGATGCAGACAGATTTGTATAGCTATAATCTGGAAAGCAAGGAACTTAGCCGTATAACTAATGATGCATTCAATGATGCCCGACCCCGTTTCTCACCAGATGGCAAATCTATAGCTTACGATTCCGAACGAAGACAGCAAGGTAAAGAACATCGCTATGGCATGTTTAGCGATTTGGTGCGGGATGTGTTTGCCATGGACTTATCCACCCGCAACGTTTTACAGGTAACAAATGAGGCTTACGATTGCTTTGCCCCTATGTGGGCAGATAAAGGCAACAAGCTTGTGTATATTTCGACTAGAGACAGCATTAGCAACTTTGTGGTAAGCGATTTAAACAGCGGTGATAGAGCTGATCTGGCAAAAACCATGGCAGGCGTTCTTGCCGGTGATATCTCATCTAACGATGATTATTTAGTGATGGCAGATTACTTCAATGGAGCATGGGATATCTATATGGACGATATGCCGCTGCAAGACCTTAGCTACCAAAGTGCAAGTGTCCCTACCAGCTTTGTAAGAGAAAGCAAACTACTGGATACTATAGACATTTCAAGGCTTGATTTGTACGGCAAGCGCAGCAAAGCAGAACGAAAGCGCATTAATCCAGCCCGGCAACCCAGTCCCAGACGCCCGATGTTCAGTGAGTACAAATATACTTATGAAGATTCACTGCGGCTTTTCCCCAATTACAGTTGGGATGACAAGCCGGATAGCATTTCAACCCCCGTGCTGGTTAAACCATATCGTACCAAGTTCGCACTGGAACACCTTTGGGGAGGGATGGCATATTCATCCTCACAGGGTGCAATAGGCAGCTTGGAAGTAGGCTTAAGCGACCTAATGGGCAATCATGGCATTGGCATCAGCATGGGGATAAGTGGCAAACTTGAAGAATCCAACCTCTTACTGTCTTACATGTATCTAAAACACCGAGCAGATTATGGCATTGGGATTTATAACTTCTTTGAAGATTACTACTACAGGATTAGCCGTCCTGGGCAGGATGAATATCTGCGCCTAAATAACCGCGAAACAGGGATTGATATTATCTACCGTTATCCTTTCAGCCGCTTTGCCAGAATTGAGCTGGACAACCTATTGTATCAGGCGGAACAGACCTGGGACTATTTGCCTGCGGCAAACGTGGCAGATGACATCTGGGTGGAGGATATAGACAGGCATAAAGATACCGTTTTTGCTCCGGGAATGAGCCTGGTGTTTGATAACTCTCTTAATGGCTCTACGGGACCTTTGGTAGGCTGGAGAGCCATCTACCACATTCGTAAGAGCTTTGCCACAAAAGAATTGGAATCGCTTACTAATTACCTGGATATCCGCAGTTACTCTCTGTTTAGCAGACGCTACAGCCTTGCCTTAAGGTTTAATGGAGGCATTAGCACTGGTAAAAACCCGAGTCGCTTTGACCTTAATGGATATTATGGCGTGCGTGCTCTGGATACTAGGTTAAGCGGATACAAAAAAGCTCTTACTTCGGTGGAACTCCGTTTCCCCTTTATGGACTATATGGCATTTGCTTTTCCGATTCCTTTGGCTTTTGGTGGCATTCGTGGGTCTATGTTTGCAGATGCCGGAAGTGTGTGGGATGACAACGCAAAATTCCGCGGGATGAACAAGGACAAACTGGAGGACATCAAGCTGGGCTATGGTTTTGGTCCGCGATTAAACCTTGGCTTTTTTGTTTTAAAGTTCGATATAGCTTGGCTAACCGACCTTTCCACCATCTCTAAACCCATGTATTATGTGAGTTTAACAGACGATTTTTAATATGTATAGATAAATAAGGAGTAGCCATGAAGATTGACGTTATACGAAAGCTTCCGGAGCATTTGAACACACTGATATTGATGCAGGAAGAAAACGGAACAATTCAAAACATCGAGTATGTGCCCACCGAACTGCTTAGCCACATCGAAGCGTTCTTGAAAAACGAGGAATTTTCTTTCTCTTTTAACAGTGTGAAAAGCTTTGGCATGATGGTAGCAAAACGTCGGGTGAACATTATTCTGCTAGGTGCAGGCGACAAGGATACTCTTACGGCAAACAAACTGCGGACTATGTTTGCTTCTGCTCTACGCACGGCTTGCAGCATGAATGCTCGTCAGATTTACCTTTTCCCCGGATTTGTCAGCCCGGTAAACGATGTAGCCTTCGGGCATGTGCTTGCTGAATCCGCTTTGTTAGTTTCATACCGATTCGACAAATATTTAAGCTCGGGCAAAAACAAGGCTTTCCCAGAAACTTTGCATTATGTGTTAAACACCAAAAACACCCGCCATCTAAATCGTGGCATCTTAGAAGGCAGAATCTACGCCGAAGCGACCAATCTGGCGCGTGAACTGGTGAATGAACCTGCTAACGTAATGACTCCTGATGCCCTTGCAGAGGCAGCCAAGCGTGCAGCTTTGCAATATGGGTTTATCATAGAGACTCATTCCCAAGATAAGCTTCGCCGCATCAAGATGGATGCTTTTTTAGCTGTGGGAAGAGGTTCGGTGCGTGAGCCAAGGCTCATTATCATGCGTTTCAATGGCAATCCGGACAAACGCCAAGAAGTGATTGCCCTAGTTGGCAAAGGGCTTACCTACGACAGCGGTGGATATTGCATCAAAACTCCCGATGGCATGGTTAACATGAAGAACGATATGGGCGGAGCCGCTGCGGTGATAGGTGCTATGTGTGCCATTGCCACTTTGAAGCTTAAAGTGAATGTAGTGGCAATTGTGGCAGCCTGCGAAAACATGATTTCAGGAGATGCCTACCGTGCTGGTGATATTCTCACCTCCATGTCTGGCAAGACCATCGAAGTGATAAACACCGACGCAGAAGGAAGGCTTACTCTTTGCGACGCCATCCACTATGCTATAGAGAAGGAACATGCCGATAGGATTGTGGATATTGCCACGCTTACAGGTGCTGCTGTGGCTGCACTAGGCAACCAATTCTCTGTGGTGGTTACCAACAACGAGGCTTGGTTGGAGCAGCTTAAAGCCGCAGCTACATTTACAGGTGAAAACATCTGGCAGCTTCCCGCACACGATGAATATAAAGAGCTGATAAAATCCGAAATAGCAGACATGAAAAACGTGGGCGGTCCTTTAGCCGGAGCTATTACCGCAGGGTTGTTCCTCCGTGAGTTTGTACAAAATAAACCTTGGCTGCATATAGACATCGCCGGAACAGCATTGAAATCCAAAGAAAGCGGTGTAAACCCCTTCGGTGCTACTGGAGTGGGTGTCCGCTTGCTTACCTCTTTGCTGAAAGGCATGGAATAGAGATTCACAGAGGCTTTGTTACTAGTGTTTAGCCAAGTATATCCTATCGCCCCTTGCTTATACATCCCTAACAATACCCACTCATTGCCCTTATCATGGGCAATGGGTGGGCAATGATAGGGCAATTCAAGCAAGGAAGAAATAAGAAAAAATAGACTAAACAGAGGTTTACATGAGATTTGTCAAAATATTACTGACACTAAGCTTGTTTTTTATCTTTGCTTGCCAAAAACAGACTGCCAGAAATAAGCCGTTATTATTGGCATCAATCCATCCTTATGAGCTGCTGCTAACTCAGCTTGTTGGGAGTGATTTTGAGGTAAAGAGCATTATCCCGGCAAATGCTTCTCCCCACACTTGGTCTTCCAGCCCCTCGAACCTAAAGGATATCGTGGATGCATCGCTTATTCTTTCTAATGGACTTGGCTTGGAAACAAACCTGCAAAAGAGCTTTGCCACACGTGCTGATGCTCATGTGGAAGCGGCACAGTTGATTGAAGAATCTATCCCAAAAATAGAATTTGAACACCAGCACACGCACGGAACAGAATTAGACCATAAAGAACAAGACCCACATCTGTGGACATCTCCACACCTCATGATTCGCTTGGTAACTGCCCTTGAAAAAGAGCTTTGTAAACGTTTTCCCAATTCGGCATTGGTTTTTAGCAACAACGCAAAGAAAATCCGCCAAGAACTGGAAGACCTCAGCAATAAAATCAATACTGAACGGAATACTTTTATAGAGCCGGGAATTATCACCTACCACAATGGTTTTGGCTATTTTACCAATGAGTTCGCTATAGAATATCTTGGCTGGGTGCAGTTTTCACCCGGAAAAGAACCCAGCCCCCAAGACCTTGCTCATCTGGGCGAAACAATTCAGGCTCATAAAGTGAAGGCTGTATTTGTGGAGCCACAGATGAATAAAAAGGCAGGAGAAGTGTTGGCTAAAGAATTTAATCTCAAGCTGTTAACCTTAGACCCCTTGGGTAGTAGCGGTGAAGCTAAAACTATCAGTGAGCTTATCTCGGACAATTGGGATAGCATGAAGGGAGCATTTACCGCGAAATGATTGACATCCAAAACCTGAATTACAGCCTTAACGGAAAGAGTATTCTGGAGGATATTAACCTTAGTATCCCCGATGGTCAGTTTGTGGCAATTATTGGTCCCAACGGTGCGGGCAAATCTTCTTTAATTAAAATCCTTTTGGGTTTATGGGAGATTCAGACGGGTGAGATACACATCGATGGAATCCCCCAAGCTGCATGGCTGAAAGCCAATAGCTTTGGCTATCTCCCTCAGCATGAAGAGTATGACCGCAGCTTTCCAGCCACAACAATGGATATAGTTTTGATGGGTTTAGCGGGAACAATACCCCTGGCTGCAAGGCTAAAACCTCAGCATAAACAACAAGCTATGGCAGCCCTTGAAAAGACAGGCGTGGCGCATCTTGCCAAGAACTTAATCGGTAAGCTATCGGGAGGAGAGTTTCAGCGGGTGCTGCTTGCCAGAGCGATTGTGGCAGGGAGCAAGTATCTTATATTGGACGAACCCGAAGCCAGCTTGGATAGACCCTCTGTGCAAAGCTTTTTTGCCTTGCTGAAAAGCTTGAATGAAGCAGGACAAACGATTATTACTATCTCGCACGACCTGAATATCCTCTCTGAATATTGTAGCTTTCTGGTATGCCTAAACCACCGCCTGCATTGCCACAATCAAACGGAATTGGTTACTGCGGATATTATCCATAAAACCTTCGGTGAAAGCGTGCGCATCATCGAAAAGGATTATTAGAGCTATGTTCCAGTACCACTTTTTACTAAATGCCTTACTGGGTGCCTTGCTATCGGGCTTAAGCTTGGCAATCTTTGCGCCTTATGTAACCCTTAGACGCATTTCATATATGGGTGAAGCTCTTTCCCATATTGCTTTTGCCGGCATAGCTATCGCTATCTTGTTTGGCTTAAATCTCACCTTTAGCACTCTTGTATTTGTAATGGCGATTAGCCTGGCGATTGGCTGGATATCCCGGCGACATAAGCTTCAGGAAGCAAATACAATAAGCATCTTCCTATCCGTAAGCATGGCTTTGGGCATTATTCTTATCAGTGTTTCCAAGAACTATACCTTCGATCTCGCCAGTTACCTGTTTGGCAATGTGTTGCTGATTACCAAATCGGAGCTGGTTAGCCTGGTAATCTTAAATATCCTGAATCTCGGCTTTGTGTTTGTATTCTATAAGGAGTTATTTTACCTTAGCTACAATGCGGAAATGGCAAAGGTGTTCCGTATTCGCATCGGCATGGTAAACCAGCTTTTCCTTATCCTGTTGGCTGCAAATATCGTAATTAATCTTAAGAGTGCCGGTATCATATTGGTAACGGCACAGCTTATCCTACCGGCTGTGATAGCCTTCAACTTCGTCCATTCTCTGCACCGGGCGATTATAGTTTCTGCTGTAGTGGCGTTTCTATCTGCATTTATTGGCTTTGCTTTAAGCTTCAGATTGAATTTGCCGACCGGTGCAACCATCGTGCTTTTCGAGGCACTTGTCTATTTTTTAAGTCTAGCTATAAGAGGGGAAAACCATGCGTAAACATAAGACTATTTGGCTTAGTCTAATCATCAGTTTTTTATTTACTGCTTTCATTTGGCAAATTGCAGAACCAGAAATAGTGGAGTTTGCGGGCAAAGCTTGCTTTAAGATTACGAGAAGCAGCTTTATAGAGGTGAACACAGAAGATGCTGCGGGCATTCCCATGCGTTATTATCCGCATGTGGGCAAGGTTTACGATCCAGAGTTAATCGCCACTGAGGCAAGTAGATGCTATAATACCAGGCTCGAGCCTGTCCGTGAGCAGCGGTTTTTGCAGCTAAGTGCATGGCTTATTAAAAACATAGATGCCACAGGCATGATTCCCCAAACTTACGATTTCCCACCTGCCTTACTAAAAGCACCTTGGTACAGCTCTGCCACCCAAAGTGCTGCCATGCTTGCGCTTGCACAAAGAGCAGGCTTCTTGCGCAGTAAGGAACCTTTGATATTGGCTAATAAAATGCTGCAACAGCTTGACCCCAAGGTTGGTAAGCTCAGCAGAGCAGAATCGGATAGCACAATTTGGTTCGTTAGCTACCCAAATTACGCTGTGAGAGGGATGCTGAATACCCTGCTAAACCTGCATATATATTACGAAATACGAGGCGACCCATTGGCAAAAGAGTTATTTGAACAAGGCATGCGTCTCTTGCAAACAAAGCTTAACAATCTTGAAGATTGTGGAGTACTGAACGACCGCTATACGCACGTAGGAGAAAGAAAGGAGCAAAGACAGCTTACAAACTTGCTGGAAAAACTAAATGAGATTAGCCCCAGTACGGCAATTAGTGCCAAAATAGCCTGTTACAAGCGAGTGGATAAGCATTTTGCGGTTTACCAGATGCTCGCTCAACGCGCAGGAGGCAGAATGTTTAGGTTCTTTATAGCTTGGCTGTTTTTTTCGCTCTTGATTCGGTTGTTTTTAAGAGTACCTAAATAGAAGTTTACCATAAACTCCGGTTGGTAAGTTAGCTTTGCATGCCTAAGCCCTTCGAGACCTATATCCTGCTCGCGGTTTATGTATTTATAGCGTTCTTGCAGGTAGCGGGCTGTTTCCCAGTTTATCAATTGGGCAGAGCCTTTTAAATCGGGATTGTATTTCTCAAAATGTTCTGTAACCATGTTATCGGTTTGATGCGAGAAGATGGAATAGGCAGCGATGCTGTTATGTAAGCAGATGATAATCCCCTCTACGGGAAGAATATCCCACATGTTTAGCGTGTTCTCGATAGCTTTTATTTCCGTCATCAGATAAATGCCTTCCGCACCGCGTTCACGCCTCCATTTATGGGTAAATGCCAATAGAACATCTGCTTTATCGCTGGTAATTGGGAGTATTTTATAGTCTGGATGGCTGCGAATAAACTGAGATACCAAGTTCTTTTTCTTTGCTAGTTTCTTTCCCGATAGCTTTACCATCTTGTCTATATCGTACACATAGTCTGCCCAAGAACGGTCGTCGCTAAGGTTGAAATACTCTGTTAACTTCGGGTGTGAATTGATATATTCCTCGGGAATTAAGATTAGCTCTGCCTTGGGGTATACTTTCCGAAACCTGAGTACCAAATCCGCAAGGTCAGCCTCGCTAAAATTATCACCCAAAGGAAAGCAAATATACTGGTATTTGGGATTGTAGATTACCAGATTATCCTGCCAAATTAGATAGTGGTTACGGTAAATCTGTCCCCATGATATGATATTTGTAATGGTATAATCACAGTTTTGCCGCGGATAGCGGGTTAGGTATTCTTTCAACAGCGGAATATGCTCAGTTGTAAGCAGTTCTAAATTATGCACGTTGTTCTTTATTCTTCGCCAAGCAGGAAAGGGGTGTAGCCTGGCATCACGTTAAAGCCCAGTCCACCGTAAAACTTCTCGTATCCTGGTTCACTTATAAGCCCTATCCACTGCAACTTGTTTTCCTTCAGAAAACCAAGCAGTGTGTGGATAATGCCTTTGCCGATGCCCTTGCCACGCATATCGTTACGCACGGTTACATCCTGTATGTAGGCATCGCTAACTCCATCGCTGATAGCGCGTCCCATACCGATAATCTCATTGCCTGCTGATGCGATAACAAAGCAAAAAGAATTGCTTATTATTTTGTTAACGGTATCTAGATACTCGGGATTATCGTCCATTTGCCACCAACCTGCCTGACGGTATAACGCCAGGATTGTTGCTGCATCAGCTTCTTTAACTATGTGATACGATATGTTTGTCATATACTCTTTTATTCAACTCCATTAATTATTCTCAAGTGCGCAGGGCAATGCGAGTGCCAATATTTGTCAAGAAAGCGTTTTCCTTTTATGAAAATGCCTTGACTTTAATCCTGCCATTATGAGATGAGATTATTATTAATTTGGATGTACCGAATGGTCTTGATTAACATAAATAACGATGGAAGTATGAATAGTAAACTAAAACGCATGGGACAGTTCTTTGGCTTGCAGCGCAGCATGTTGGGCTTGCTCACCATGGTTGTATTAGTGGGTCTAGGTGAGAAGATGGCAGAGCGGTTTCTTCCTCTCTATCTTATTGCCTTGGGTGGAACGCCTATTATTATCGGTATCTTAAACGGTATGGATAACCTGCTTAGTGCGCTCTATTCATATCCCGGCGGCTGGCTGGCAGATCGTTACGGCTATCGGCGTGCCTTAACTATATTTAATATCATGGCTATGATTGGCTACCTGATAGTGGTAATCTTTCCGTCCTGGCAGGCTGTGCTGGTGGGTGCAATATTCTTTATCTCCTGGACGGCAATCTCTCTGCCAGCCACCATGAGTCTGGTATCTTCTGTAGTTCCTATCAACAAGCGTTCCATGGGCATTTCCATGAATTCCATTGTAAAGCGTATTCCCATGGCGATAGGTCCCATTATGGGCGGGTTCTTTATCGCTCGTTTCGGGCGCATTCAAGGGATTCGTTATGCCTTTATGGTGGCACTGGTTTTTGCTATCATCGCTCTTATTGTGCAACATCGTTTCATTGAAGAAAAGAGAGTAGAGGTTAAGCGGGTAAAGCGAGCCAAACGCAAGCTCTTTTCCCCAAATCTGTATAACCTGCTGGTTTCCGATATTCTGGTGCGCTTTTGCGAGCAAATCCCTTACGCCTTTGTGGTTATCTGGGTGGTGGAAAACAACCATATCTCGGAGCTTAAGTTTGGGTTCTTAACTGCTATCGAGATGCTTACAGCGATGCTGATATACATTCCCGTAGCCTATCTGGCAGATAAAAGCACCCGTAAACCATACATTGCCATCACCTTTATGAATTTCACTCTTTTCCCTCTGGTGCTGTTGTTCAGCAAATCCTTTTCCGTGTTTATCCTTGCCTTCATTATTCGGGGCTTAAAAGAGTTTGGCGAGCCTACCCGCAAGGCGATGATTATGGATTTGGCACCGGAGGACGCCAAAGCTTCTACTTTTGGAACATATTATCTTATTCGGGATGTTATTGTCTCCATTGCTGCCTTTGGTGGCGCATGGCTATGGCAGAGCAGCCCTCAGCTTAATTTTAGTATAGCTGCGGGATTCGGAGTGCTGGGGACGCTCTATTTTATTCTGATGGTAAAACCTCAGCCGGTTAAACAACCCGCTTTAGATCAATAAATCCTTTCTCCACATCGGTGCTAACCAGTTGCACCTGAACCTTATGCCCTATGTCCAAGCCTTCACTGCCACTAATTAACCTGCCTTCCACAGGCAGATGCAGCAAACGCACCCAAGTGCCCTTTGGTGAAGCACCCGTAACGATGGCATCGAATTCCTCTCCTATTCTGCTGTGTAATAACAGTGCCGCAGCGGATTTGTTTACCTGCCGTTCCACCTTTTTAACGATATCCTCAGTTTGGGTGCAATGCTTGGCAAGCCCCGTCAGTTCGTCTGTTGTGTAGGGGACAGGAACACCTGTTAAAGCTGCTTTTACCAAGCGGTGAGTAATGAGATCAGGATAGCGTCTATTGGGTGCGGTGGAGTGAGTGTAATCCTTCACAGCAAGCCCAAAATGCCCTTCTTCATTGCCCCCGGGCTGTTCGACGGTATATTCGCCTCCGCCCAATAGTTTTATAACACTAAGGGACAAATCTGGAAAGCGAAGGGAATCAGCAGCTTTTTCTGCGGTAAGAAATACATTCAGTGCTATGGCATCAGGCTCTTGGGGTAGTTTAGTGCCAAGCTCTAAAGCAAGCTCCACAATTCTGTCCCAACGCTGTGGAGTCCGCACCACGCGCCTTAAAGAAGGATAGTTTTGTGAATTTAGGTATCTGGCAACCACGCCATTAGTGGCAATCATAAAATCCGACACGATATCTTTGGCACGGTTCGACCTGTCCTGCACGAGGTTGGTAAGCACTTCTCCCTCAAACACGGGACTGGCATGGATAGTCTCAAATTCCAGTGCTCCTCGCTTGTGCCTAAGGTTTTTCATCTTTTGAGCAACAGTGTCCTGCAAGCGTAAGTTTTTATCCAATCCTTTTATCAAACCTACTGCATGCGGCATTACTGCTTTGCCATCCAGCCATTCCGCCAGATTGCGATAGCTTAGTTTGGCGTAGTTTCTTACCCAGGCTCGATAGATGTTAAAGCCAGTTATTGCACCGTTTTTGTTAACTTGCATCTCCACCACCAGGGCAAGGCGTTCTGCTCCCAAACCAAGCGATGTAAGGTTGGTGGATAGCTTCTCGGGCAGCATAGGGAATACCTCGGCAGCGGTGTAAACCGTGCAAGTGTTGTGGTGCGCATGCTTGTCCAGCGCGGTGTTTGGCTTTACCAGTGCATCCACATCTGCCAATGCTACATAGATTCTCACGCTGCCATTGGGTTTTTCTTCGGCATAGGTTAACTGGTCTAAATCCCGCGAATTATCGTTATCTATAGAGCACCAGATTTGGCGTCGCATGTCACGTACAGTCTTGTTTGGCATAACTGCGGAACCTTGAATTGCCGCTAATTCTCTCAAATCCTCAGCGTTAAAATCGGGTAACAAACCTCTTTCTTTCATTACCCTGTGGGCAATTTCGCGTAAATATGTATGGTGTCCCTTGATATGTATCATTATTACTCCTCTAAGATAAGATAAGCAAAGTGGTCATCTGGACAATGACCATAACGCTATTTGCTTGACATTTTACTGCTTCCGTAGAAATATGTGAATTCATGGGTGTTGATGCTTAGCCCTTACATTATTGTTTTAGGAGTATAATATGCGTTTGCCATTTGCTGTACTTGTGCTTTGCATTAGTTTCGCTTTAAATGCGATTAAGAGCACTTCGTCTCTTGCCCCAGCCAGCGCAGAATATATGGGTTATCTATCTACTCCTGAAATGTTACGCTCTGAAAGGTATGGAAGCCATATACCAGAAAGAAACACAGATATAGCCGATCCATCCATATTCTTGCCAAGCACTCGTGAATTTCCCCTTGTATACGATTTGAGACAAATGAACGGTTTAACACACATTCGAAATCAAGGCTACACCTCTGCTTGCTGGTGTTTCAGTTGTTGTGCTGCATTGGAAAGCAGGTGGTTATTAAGTGGATATGGCATTTATGACCTATCTGAGAACAACATCTATTACGGGCATGGATACACGGGTGAGCACATCGGCGGAAACAGAATTATGTCCACCACCTATCTCATGCGTGGGGTTGGACCAGTGCTGGAATCCCAAGATCCATTTCAATTCGATACTGGGCAATATCATGTAGGGCTTACTCCTGCTGCCTTTGTTCCCGAAGCTGTGTGGCTGCCCCAGGAATTGGACATCAGCATTATCAAACAGTCCATTATGGATTATGGAGCTTTGGATACGGCGATGAACTTTAGCGATAGCTTTTTCAACAGCACTAACAACAGTTACTATTATCCCGGCTATCCTGGAGCAGATACAAACCACTTGGTCAACATTGTGGGTTGGGACGATAATTATCTTGTTGCAGGCGGCACGGGAGCCTGGATAGTACGTAATTGTTGGGGTACAGACTGGGGGGATGACGGGTATTTCTATGTTTCTTATCACGATTATTTTATTACCCGCTATGCCGCTTACTGGCCCAAAGTGGAGGCATACAACAGCCAACAACAAATCCTGCAATATGATGATGTTGGCTATATCGGGGACTGGGGTTATGGCAATAACACCGCTTGTTCATTAGTTAAATACAATGTCCCTGCCGGTTACAGGCTAAGCAGGATAGGTTCTTACACCACTTCCAGCCCCACAAACGTGGATTACAGAGTTTATGGTGGCTTTGATGGTGTTTCTCCCACCAGTTTACTTGCCCGCACGGAAGTAGATACTCATCTCTACCATGGTTTTTATATAAAGGATTTATCCGAACCGCTCTTTTTTAACCAAGCTACCTCTGTGTATGTGCTTACCAGATTTGTAGCCAGAAACTATGGTTATCCGCTTGCAGTGGAATATAATCTGCCTTGGGCTGCCACTCCGCCTATTTCAAGCAATGTGGCATGGATAAGCCCCAGCGGTGAGGATGGTACATGGGAACAGGTGGGTGCTAATACAAATTCTGAGATAGATTTTTGTACAAAGCTTTATATCACTCCCGCTTCCGCTTCTGAAGACAATATACTAATCCCCGCAGCTTTTATCATTTCTCCCAATCCTGCTAGGGATTTGATGACGCTATCTTTTCATAATAAAACAGCATCACAAGCTGAGATTAGCCTATATAACATCAAGGGGCAGTTAGTTAAGAAAGAGTTACGCTCCACGCTAGCCTCTGGACAGCATAGCATTACTTTGGCTTTAAGAGACAGTAATGGTAATCCACTTTCCAGCGGAATTTATCTCTGCCGTCTAAAAACCAGTGCTGGTAGTCAAACTCGTCTAGCTACTGTTATCAAGTAGGGTAGGCACAGTAGCCCTTAACAATGCAAACTATGGAAGTGTGGAGTCCTTTTGATTAACACTTATGGCTCAATTAAGGTCTTAAATCTTAACTTTAGCAGCATTCTTTCACTTTTCCCACCCCAACACTTCAACACGCCATCACACTCTACATCTCGACCCCTCGACCCCTCGACCTCAAGACCTCTCGACTTCTCAACACATAAACACTCTATACACACATCAAAGAACAAAACAAGCTTCTATAATGTAAGGTGGACAAATCCTTGGTTTTGGGACAGAATTGCGATTTATTTTTGCTTCCCTTAAAATGGTTTTAGCGCAAAGTGGCTTAACTGGTTTACTTAATTGAACTTAAGTCTTAGAGGGTGGAGGAAATATATTTTGCTCTTCCGCAGTTACATAGTTTTATTTGGTTTCGAGTCCAATATTTTCAGGACAGCTCTACTTCATTAACATCATCTTATGTACACGATGATTATTACCTTGCTCGATCTTCGCAAAGTATAAACCGGAGCTGACCGATCTGCCATTAGCGTCTGTTCCATCCCATGTAATGGTATGATGCCCCTTATCCAGCGGTTTGTCGGCAAGAGTACATACTTTCTGTCCTTTCATGTTGTAGATACTTAAGTTAGTTTTGCCCGTTTGCGACAAGATAAAGC
>JAQUJJ010000186.1 GCA_028681035.1 Candidatus Cloacimonadota bacterium | reverse complement strand
ATGTCCTTTATCGGCATGCCCCATATCTATTATGGCGACGAGATTGCTATGCTTGGCGCAAAAGTCCCCGATAACCGCAGACCCTTCGATTGGGATTGGCAGCATAAGGAGCTTAGTTCCGATATTCACAAGCTATACACAGAGCTGATTCAGCTCAGAAAAGCACATAAGGTATTTACCGAAGGCAGCTTTGCCTTTCTTCCCTCGACAGATAATCTGCTTGTTTATAGCCGCAGCCTAAATGACTGCACAGCAATTGTATATCATAACATTGCTAATGTAGATTGTGATATAGCTAATGTAGCTGATATAGCTATTACCACTGGAATGAGAGTGATATTTGGTGCTTGCGATGTATCCAACCCCGTGTTAGCGGCTCACACTTCGCTGATTTTATCTAGCGACAGTGTCTATCATATTTAGCGATAAAGGTTTAGCATAGCTGTAAATGATGAAAGCGATGGAGCCGATTTGTAACAACAGCCGCCTCGGCTGTTAGCACTCGAGGCGAGTGCTGGTACATCGGCTGTTTGACTTACAATTACGCTGCGATAAGTTCAGTAAAAAAGTCTTCCCGCTATCACACAGCGTAATTGTGAGTTAAACGGAATATAAGCATTTGGAGTTCAAGCCGCCATTCCTTGTTTCACGCTTTACTCCAGGCTTCAAGGCGGATTGGACTTCAAACAGCGTAGGGTAATACTTGAAGTCCAAAGTGCCTGTAAGATATAGGTAAGTATGTAGTTAGGTAAGGCACTTTGAACTCCAAGATACGTTGGTATTCTTTTAACTCATAAATCGGCGAAGTGGCAGCTGGTCGTGTTTTATATGGAAGATATCGTCGCCGATTGTATAAGTCAAAAGCTGCTCTGGTTTTACCTGCTATCTGCGCTGTAGTCCTTAACACCGCTGAGTAGGGAGTATATTTTATAGTACGTTTGGTGTTAACGACTCCAGACTAATAGGGATTAGTATTTCAATAGATAGGGTAGCCGGTTAGCAGGAAGTTACCGCCAAAGCGTTTTAGCTGTAAGTCTTGTAGTTCTATGGCATCCTTGATATTGGTTCTGCCAAGCTTGCTTAAGGGGCTTTTGCTCCCGCCAACAATCTTTGCTCCATAGAAGAAGAGGCATTTATCTATCAATTTGGCTTTTAGGAAGCTCTCGGCAAGTCCGCTGCCAGATTCTATCAATACAGAATAGTAGCCCAGCGAAACAAGATGTTGCAACAAGATAAGCAAATCAAAATGCCCATTTGTTAGTCCCAAGCCTTTGATGCTGGCACCCATTTCATTTAAGCGGATAGCTTGGGGAGAATTTGCCAGCAGTGCATCGCAGAAGATAAGACTGGGGCAATCTGGCATAGAGGTGGCAAAGGCGGAATCTAATGGAAGCAATAGCTTTGTATCTAAAACAACACGTAAGGGCTGCTTTTGCTTGCCTTTAAGGCGGACATTTAAGAGGGGATTATCTATCAAAATGGTTTGGATGCCTGTTAAAATAACGTCGTTTTGGCTACGCAACTTATGGGTATAAAGGCGGGCTGCATCGCTACTAATCCAGCGGGAGCTGCCATCCTCCGCGGCATATTTACCATCCAGAGACAGGGCGGTTTTTAGCGTTACAAAGGGTCTATGCAGGGTGGTGTAACATATATGATACTCTAGTTGGCGAGTTATCTCAGCTTCCAGAAAACCTTGTTGCACTTCTATGCCAGCATCTTGTAGCAGTTTAATCCCTTTGCCCGCTACCAGAGGGTTCGGATCAGTGCAGCCCATAAATACCCGCTTTATCCCTGCTGCGATGATAGCCAAGGCACAAGGTGGTGTTTTGCCATAATGCGAGCAAGGCTCCAGCGTTACATACATATCTGCATCTACGGAAGCTTTACCAGCTTTTTTAATGGCTTGAACCTCAGCATGGTCGCTGCCGTAGCTTTGTGTCCAGCCAGTGGCGATAATCTTGTCTTGCTTAACAATCACTGCACCCACAAAAGGATTGGGACTGCATTTTCCCCTTGCTTTTTCTGCTGCCTGTATGGCTTTACGCATATAGTGCAGGTGTTTATCCACGCTCCAGCCTTTCCAGATTCTTAGCCGCAACTTCAAATGTGGGGTATAGCTCCAATAGTTTTAGCCAGATTTCCTTCGCTTCGTCAAACTTCTTTTCTCCTGCATAGCAGGCAGCCAGATTGTTCTGCGCATTGGGGTTATCCGGCTGAAGCAGGCACAATTCGTTAAACCAAAACCTTGCCTGAGCATAGTCATTCTTGTTCAGATACAATGTCCCTAAGTGAAAATATGGCTCTATCCAGGCGTTATCCAAGCTGATGGCATTAAAGAAATCCACCGCAGCTTTGTCGTTCTGCTTCACCAACTGCCAGTATAAAGCACGGTAATAGTACAAATCAGGGCTATCGGGATATATCTTCAGATTAGTGCTGAGCAGTTCCCAGACCTTGTCATCCTCTGCCTTACCCAAAGCTTCGGCGATATCGGTGTAAACTTTGTTCTGAGAGAAATAAGCCTGCGGTCCTCCGGCTATATTCTGGCGCACTTTCCATTCTCCGCTGCTGTTACTAAGCACCAGTGTCCAATCCTGTTTGTGGTTCAGCTCCAGATACACCATTGCGCTATTGCCATCTTCACCAATACCGCTGTGGATAATGCTGTAGGTGGAAATCTTAGACAAAGTGGGGACTGCTTGCAGCAATTCCCGATATCGCAACGCCAAATCTTCCATGGGATTTTGGTTGATGCTCTGGGGGCGAAGTTCGTCCCAGGCAAGGCGAACAAGGGCGTTCATATAAGCATGCACACAATCTTCATGTTGGGCGGGCATGCCTTTGTCAGTTTTATCTTCTTGGGTGGGAATGCCAAGCTTCTGCATCAGATAGCTTAAAGGAAAATAGGGCGGGTACTGGAAACCCGTTAGCCAGCTTACTAATTTTGAGGGATTCTCTTTGGCGATATTTATGGGCGTCTGGTTGTCCAAATGCGGATTTTCTCGCCCTACCCACATATCAATATAAAGCCGCAAAACTTGTTCTGCCTCGGTGAGCGAATCTGCCTTGAACACAGGAAACATACTGCCTTCCACATCTTGCGGTGCGAAGGGGCAGTCCTTGGGGCACTTACTATCGCAGCGCAGAGCATTGCAACACTGCCAGCAAAGTTTCTTTTTATTGCGGGGGCATTCTCTAACGATGCGTTCTGTATAGCAGGTGTTACAACGGCTGCTTTTAAATAAGTTTAACATTATAAACGCTCCAGAGCTGGAGGCATGGCGCGCTTAAAAGCGGAGTTCTGAATCAGGTTTTTAACCTTGTTAACGCTATCAATAGGGTATTGTTCAGTAGAGTTTTCATTTATTATCGCGTAGAGTATCTCATCTAAAGTCATGTAACTAACTCCCAGTTCCTCTTCGTCGCTTTGCCCTTCCCAAAGGTCTGCAGTAGGTGTTTTTATTACTAACTTTTCAGGAAGTTTCATTTGCTTTGCCATCTCCCAAACCTCGGTTTTATAAAGATGCCCAATCGGCTCGAAAGCACAGGCGGAATCACCGTATTGGGTGCAATAGCCCACCATAATTTCACTTAAGTTACTTGTTCCCACTACCAAGGCTCTATGCTTGGCAGCTTGGTCATATAGCACATTCATGCGAATGCGTGCCATCCAGTTGCCTCTGCGCAGAGCAGTAACATCAGGTTCGTTATCATTAAAATAGCTATCGGTCATGGAGCTTAAATCTATAGTTTCCATTGCTATTCCTAAGTGTTGGGCAATTAGCAAAGCATCTGCAGCACTATCGGGATGGCTGGTGCGGTAGGGGATATTTATGCCGTAAACACTATCAACTCCCACAGCCCTAACTGCTAAAGTCGCGGATAGAGCTGAATCTATTCCGCCGGATAAGCCAATCACTAAGCATTTTAAGCCTGCTTTATCGCAGTAGTCTCTTATAAATGCAGTTATTCTGTCTATTTCCTCTGTGATATTAAGCATCGGAATACTCCTATTTTAGTAAAGTAAGATACTTGCCTATAAATAGAGTGGGGGAGATGAGTCAAGCAAAAATAAAGCTCGGAAGGTGTAGCTTGCAAGCATTGCCCTATCATTGCCCACCCATTTCCCTCGTGGTGGGCATTGGGTGGGCAATGATAGGGCAGTTCAAGCAAGGTAGATGCTGGTGCATGGGGTGGCAAACTACGATTTGCCACAGAATCCGTAGGATGCTTTTCAGACAGTTTCACTGTCTCTGCCAATTCGGAGATTGGCAGCCCAATAAGAGGACTTGGACTTACAATTACGTTGCGGCGAGTTTTGTGAACATCCAACCATGCAGTAACACAGCGTAATTGTGAGTTGACATAGAAAAAAACCGCATGTTTAACACTTTAACTCATAAAGCGGCGAAGTAGATATTGGCAGTGTTTTGTTACGAAGATGCAGTCGCCACTTTATAAGTCAAAAGAAAAACCCCGAACATAAGTCCGGGGTTTCATACATCACTTGTTAACTGGTTAACTAACTAACCTGTTAATCCGCTAATCTACTTCATCAGCACCATTTTACGTTGCTGAGTTGATTTGCCATCGTTAATTTGGTAGTAGTATATTCCGCTGGAAACATTGCTACCTGCATTGTCTTTGCCATCCCAAACGACGCTATGAACACCTTTAGCAAGATAGCCAGAGAATAGGGTTTTAACTAGCTGTCCCTTAAGATTGTATATCTTAAGTCGCAGAGCAGGGCTATTATTCTTCAAGGCAAAGCTAATAGTTGTGCTGGGATTAAATGGGTTGGGGTGATTCTGGCGAAGTTCAATTGTGCTTAAAGCAGGGCTGTGATCATCAATATTGGCAACAGAATTACTGAGCTTTTGTGCAAACAAACCTAAGATTTCTGTCTTTCCGCTTGAACGTCCATCCGCCCACACAAAATATGCATGGTCATTTAATGTAATAGCAGTAGGCTGATACTGTGCTTTTTTAGCTTCAGTAAGGGGATTACCATAGGTTTCCCCGCTAAGAGTACCGGAGCTAGAAATGTATTTGTAGTACAAATCACTTTCGTCACCATAGAAATCTTCCCAGGCGACAACTGAATTGCCAGAGAGGAAACTGGTTATTGCAGGATGCGATTGCACAGAATCCTTTTGGACAACGAAAAATCCTGTGGATCCCCAGAGAGGGCTACCGGGGAAAGAGAAACTTTGCGCTGAAATGTCATGAACTCCATTTATGCTTTCGCTCCACACAAAATTAATGCCAGAACTTGTGACAGTAGCGGCAGCCTGTTCCTGTTCTCTTTCGGAATCGGCGAGATTAACACCGAGTGGATCCCAAAGTCTTATTCCGTCTGCGGAGATATGTTGACCCCAATAATTGGAGATATAATCATCACGACTGTCTTTCCACATGATAAAGATACCTTCGGGAGTTTGTTGTGCAACAGGGTGATACTGGACTGTATCCCAGTTATCGTGGGTAGATGCTTTCATGCCATCGTTAGGCCATCCTGTAGTGGCGTCTCCGGCTGCATCGACTCTTTTTGCCCAAACAGTATAATTGCCTGCCATGGGGTCAACGCGATGCCAGATGTAATAGTTATCTAAAAGGCTATAAAGAGTACACTCATTGTTTTGGTTGTTGTCCGGTAAAACTGATATAACCTTTCCGTTAGGTCCCCACATTTTTTGACCGTTCTGGATTCGCTGTCCATAGATATGTAAGTAATATATTGAACCAACTAGAACAGAATTAGACCATCCTAAGTAAAATGAACAATCGTAATAAGATATCTTTGCATCTTTTTGTCGGAGAGGGGAAAGCTCGTAA
>JAQUJJ010000048.1 GCA_028681035.1 Candidatus Cloacimonadota bacterium | reverse complement strand
ATTCTTTCAGTTTTGAGTTAAATGCCTGGATGAAAGCAGTGTCTTGAGTCATGCCAAGGGGGCCATTATAGCCATATGCACCAGAGATATCGAAGTATTCTTGGGGTAAGCTGTAGCCTAAATCGTTGATGCTTCGTTTTAGGTAGGGGTAGAAAAGATAATTATGTTCATCTTGATAACTCCAGAAGCATTGAACTTCAGCTTTTTCTACTTCGCTATAAGAATCGTAATAAGCTTTTGAGAAAAATGGGGATTTTTTGTGCGCAGGTAATAGATCAAATAAAGCATCCCATTTACCCGATTGATTTAGACTGTCTATTCCAAATTGTATCATAGCTTATGAATTATATCCTTTGTTTTCTCCCGGTACTCTCCCCTAACATAAATAACTGATAAACCTGTTTTCAGAGTTGCACTCCCAAAATTAAACAATCTCATCATGATACAACTTTTGGTAATCATCTTCAAGCATATAAACACATACAGCATCATGAAACTTGTTCAGTTTATAGACACACTCTTTCATCATGCCCTCTGTTTTAAAACCTAATTTTTCCACCATTCTTAATGAGGCAGTATGGCCATCTAAAATGTAAGAATAAAATCTATGAATCGGCATTTCTTCAAAAACAAGCTTTAATAGCAGTTTCCCTACATCTATCGATAGACCTTTTTTCCTTTCGGAATCATCAATAAATATTGAACCCCATGATGCATTTCGATTCCTGTAATCGATATTATTGATACTCGTATATCCAATGCATTTATCGCCATCTCTCAGGCATATAGCCAAATATATATCCTTTCTGTCATTTAAAGCCTTATCCTCTACCCATATTCTCTCACGCTCCAGGGATACAAAATATTTATTCCCCATGATGTTAATATAAATATTTTCATCATTGCGATACTTATAAAAGTGCAAATAATCGTCTAATTCGAAAGACCTAAAATATATACTCATGATACCTCCTTGATATGTAAAATTATTTTAAGGAATCTGGCTCTCTATGACCTGTGTAACTGCTAGGAATATTCACCAGCCTATCTGCTATCTCTTGTGATACGCTCAGATCTGATGAGATCGAATCCTTAAACATCTTCAGCTCATTCATCAAAATCCAGGCAGGACGGGTCATGACTTTATTTTCATTGGTCTGCTGTAAAAAGTTCTCTCGTTCTTCCAAACTATTGAGCAAAATCACGTTAAGCCAATAGTTGGAAATCGTGTCCTTAGGCTCGGAAACGTAGTCGATCCCATCAATTCCGGCAAAATAGTCCTGATAAGCCTTGGCGGTGGATCGCTTGTTTTCCAGTATTTTCGGCAGCTTCTCCATCTGAGCACAGCCTATAGCGGCATTTACGTTGGGCAGCCTGTAGTTGAAACCCACCATATCATGCTCAAACCTCCAGGGATGCGGCACTTTGGCAGTAGTAGTGATGTGCTTCGCCAGCTTACCCAGTTCATCATCGTTGGTGAGGATCATCCCCCCACCACCGGTAGTAATAGTCTTATTGCCGTTAAAACTGAGAACTCCCAGTTTGCCAAAAGTTCCAGTGTGCTGGCCCTTATGATAGCTCCCGATCGATTCCGCAGAATCCTCAACCACAGGAATATGGTAGCGGGTACAAATTTCCACGATACGGTCTATTTCACAGGGGTGTCCGAAGGTATGCATGGGCACACAGGCGGAGATTCTTTTTCCTGTTGCTTTGTGTATGGTTACAGGTTGAGCGCTTCGCTGTTGAGAGAGTTTAGAGCTGCGCTGTTTAGAAAGTTGAGAAAGTTGAGAAGGTTGAGAAAGTTGTGTACCTCCCTCTAAACCCCCTAAACCCTCTAAACCTTCTAAACCCTCTAAACCCTCTAAACCTTCTAAACCCATAAAACCCTCTTCCACATTTTCCTTGAGCCATGCTTCCAACGCATCCGCGGAAAGCCCAAGTGTTTTACGGTCTATATCTATAAAGACAGACTCCGCTCCACAATAGGATATAGCATTGCAGGTAGCAATAAAGGTGAGTGGCTGAGTAATTACAAGATCTCCATGTCCAACCCCGGCCAGCTTGAGTGCTGCGTGCAAGGCGGCGGTTCCATTCACTGTGGCAATGGCATACTTCGCGCCGGTAAATTCCCGGATCATCTCTTCGAAACGATCTACGTATTTGCCCACGGAGGACACGAAGGTGCTGTCTATACAATCTGCCAGATACTCTTTTTCGTTACCGGGGAAATAGGGCTCGTGCAAGGGAATGAAGTCGCGGTTTGGATACAAACTGCGGATGAAGTCGATTACTGGTTTATAGTTCATGTTTTGTCCACCTATTTATCCTTATTTAAGTTGAGAAGGTTGAGAAGGTTTAGAAGGTTGAGGGGGTTGGTTTATGGCTGCATTCCTCAGCTTGGTAAGTTGGTATGCAATCATATCGATAGACTCTCTTGCATCATTGTAGCCGCTCTCGGCAATATAGTTCAGGTCCATTCACAAAATGAGCTGGCATAGTACCTCCATCAAGCTTGCATAGGCAATTTGATAAAAGTGGGCTTGGTCTTTATAACCTTTTCGTGATGCGCCCTCAGCTATGTTTGAGCTAACCGAAACTGCTGCCCTCTGAATTTGACTGGTAAGCCCAAATCTTTCTCCAGCCGGCAAAGTCTTTGTCAGGCAATAGATTTTCTGAACCAACTTTCTCGCATTTTGCCACACGCTAAGCTTTTCAAACCCGTACTCCCTGATCACAACGGCCTCCCCAACCTTCTAAATCCTCTCAACCCTCTAAACCCCCTAAACCTTCTAAACCTTCTAAACCCTCTCAACCCTCTAAACTTTCTAAACCTATTTAAACGTTCTTATACTTCGCATTATCGGGATCAGAAATCACGCCATCCCTCAAGATCTGCATGATTTCCTTCATCCCATCCGGAACTGTTTTTGTGATCTTGAATCCCAAGGTTTTGCTGATTTTTTCGAAGGCTACACGGTAGTCCCGGGGATCTTCATTTTTCTCAACGTATTTCACTACCATCTCAGGAATTAACTTTTGCAGCTCTTCGGCCAGCATTTTCTTTTGGTAGTTCTCATTGGTATCGCCCACGTTGAAGACATTTTTATTTACTTTGGCAGAGTCCGCTTCCAAGACTGCTATGCAAGCTCTGGCAAGGTCTTCCACATGGCAATAGGGACGCCAAAATTGTTCTCCGAAAATGACCAATTCCCGACCTAGTGTTACATCGCGGGTAAATTCATTAACTGTGAGATCAAAACGCATTCTGGGCGAGAGTCCGTACACAGTGGAAAAGCGTAAGGCTGTGGGGCTGAAGTCTTCACGATAGGAACCATTCAAGAGCTGGTTCTCAAACTTAACTTTTAGTTCAGCATACAGAGAAACGGGATGTAGGGGAGATTCTTCCGTAATTAGCTCGTCTCCCTCCATCTTGCCATAGTTACTACAGGTAGAGGCAAATATAAAGCGCTTAACACTTTTTTCCTGGTGAGCAGCCTCAAGCAATGCCGCAGAACCATGCCAATTTATCGCTTCCGCCAGTTCCGGCTGTTTGGCACAAGCGGGATCTCCAACTATAGCTGCCAGATGAACTATGGCATCCACACTCTTAAGCAAAGGCTTAATGTCATCAATATCACGAACGTCTGCTTTAACAAAGTTAAACCGGGGGTGATTGTAAAAGCCGATAATAGAATCTCCTCCAAACATGAGGCAATCTACACCTAGAACCTCGTGTCCTTGATTCAATAGTTGATTAACCAAAACCGAGCCGATGTAGCCGGCAGCACCTGTAACCATAACTTTCATTTGTATCTCCTTAAATTGATCTAATTAATTGTGGTAGTTTGATTGAGTAAGTAAATTTATTTCTAACGGTCTTCATATTTCAGTAAGTCTTTCACATATTTTGCAATAGTCAAACTGGCAGTGAGTCCCGGAGATTCCATCCCGATAAGATTCACAAGACCCGGAAGACCATTTTGAGTTTCTTCCTGGATGTAAAAATCACGAAATCCATCGTTTGGACCCTGCAGCTTGGGACGAATACCACAGTCATCCGGCACTAATTCTGCTTTGCTGATGTCTATGTAGCGGTTAACCGATTTATAAAACTCGTCAAAGTAGCTTTCATCGAAGCGATAGTCTATGGCATCCACATAGAAGGCATTGGGGCCAAAACGGACTTCACCGGCAAGATTGATAGTAAGGTGAATCCCTAAGAATATACCTTGAGGATCCGCAACTGGATAGATAAGGTGTTGTATCCCTTCTATCTTTGCGCTTTTGTAGTACTCGCCCTTACACCAGTGTTGCTCAAGCCCCTTAGCTTGGATATCCATACCTGTCAAAGCTGCAATCTGGTGGGCCCAAAGGCCAGCCGAGTTTATTATATGTTTGCACTGATAGCTTTCACCATTGCTGAAATCAATAATATAAGAGCCGCCCTCGCGGTGAATGGCCTGTACTTCATTGCCATATACTATAAAAGCTTCCTGCTCTTCAATCTTCTCAGCCAGGCTATGCATAAATTCGTGTGTATCAAATATGCCGGTACTGGGGATAAACAGTCCGGCTTTGCATTTTGCCCTGGGCTCCAGAGCCAGCACTTCGTCTTCTCTGAGCATCTTAATCCCTTTGCAGCCATTGGCTTCACCGCGCTTTTTGTAACCATCCAGAACTTTGATCTCAGCATCATCTGTTGCTACAATAATCTTTCCCGTATTCTGATGTGGAATGGCATTATCTTTCAGGTATTCATATAGAGTCTCGTTACCCTCTACACAAAGTTTAGCTTTTAAGGAACCGGTATCGTAATAAAGTCCGGCATGAATCACTTCACTGTTTCTGCTGCTGGTATGTTTGCCAAAGCCGTTTTCTTTTTCCACCAGCACCAAATCCGGATCACTTTTTGAAAGCTCATAAGCAATGGCCAGGCCAATCGCCCCCGCACCAATCACAACTGTCTTTATCTTTTCCATATTTTAAAACCACACATTAATTTGATCCACCCATTTACACCTATTATCACCAATTTTCGATCAAGTCTGGTAAACCCCGAAATATCTGAACTTATCCAAATTAGCCCATCCCTCTGGAATCCTCCTAAACTCTTTAAACTTTCTCTACCCTCTAAACTTGTACCTCAATTTGTGCAAATTAGTGGAAATTGGTGGACAACCCCCTAAACTCTCTAAACCTTCTCAACCCTCTAAACTCTACTCAAACCGTTCCTTATAGACTTCCTGAGCTTTTTCATAGTCCGCCACCTGCCCTATATCCAGCCAGTATTCTTCGATAGGGTAATGCGAAATAGGCAGTTTCAGCTCTATCATCTTCTTGATCAAGCTATCCATGCCATAGTACTCGTTATCGGGAATCAAATCCAAAATACCAGGCTTAAAAATATAAATACCGGCTAAAATATTGGTCCTGATGTCTGGCTTTTCATCGATGCCAGTTACGAAGTCCCCTTCCGTGTGGATATTGCCAAACTGGAAAGGCGTAACGATCTCTTTCGTGCAAATGGTAAGAAGCGAATCATTAGTCATGGCAAAATCGTACAGTTTTTTATAGGGCAACTGGGTAAGGATATCGCCATTCATTACCAAAAAAGGCTCTGTGAGCTGATCCTGTAGTAGTTTTACCGGCCCAGCCGTTCCTAATGGTATTTCTTCTTTGCTAATTGTTAGTTTTACGCCATATTTGCTACCATCGCCAAAGAAGTTCTCAATATAGGCAGATTTGTAGTTTGTCGCCAAAAAAACGTGGTTAAAGCCATTAGCCTTCAAGTGCTCAATCTGAATCTCAAGCACGGCTTTCTCTCCGACCGGAAGCAAAGGCTTGGGTATTACTTCGGTAAAGGGCTTGAGACGTGTACCCAAACCACCTGATAAAATAACTGCTTTCATATAATGTACTCTCTTATAATAATTTTTATTGGGATAACGGAGTCTTGATACACTGGTATTATCAAATCCAGGTCTGCTTTTGGTTAAGTATCATACACTGTCTTCCAGCATCTGATGTTCGTATAGATCTATGATTAATTTGTAAGATCTTTAAGGACAAGCTCAGAGCAAAACCCATCATTTCTATTGTATTTTGTATAGATAAATGCGATATGGGGACTTACTGTCTTCAAACGATCTCAAAAACTCCAGCCCTGTTTCTCGATAATTTGTAATTTCAAGTGCTGAGAACAGATACTGGCAGTTCATCTGTTTTAGATTAGTAGTATCGATTGACAAGTTATCAACAGTTTCTCCTGAATCTTTATGAATAATAGGGATATCCCATGAATTAGGGTAGCCGATTTTCTTGTCTATATCGTCACTATATATTGTTACTTTATTGCCCCAGCCATCGAAATTATTCGCCAGGTATTCGTTTTTATCCAGCTCGGCTGCCATTACCGCACGCATTTTTCTCTTATGCTCCATTGGATAGCTACCGGAGTAGCCCTCAAGTGAGTAAAACCCACTATACAGCGCAACTGCCGGTTCTAGTCCCACCGAAACTACCCGGTAGGAAGATTGGGGTTTGCCAATATACTCATTTACTTGTTGCATCAGTTCCGGACTGTAAAATTCCGCGTAGGTCGTAATGGCCTCCTTGCCAAATAAGTGCTTTTTTATCATTTGTTTATAATTGGTATTACCAGCAAAAAGGATGAGGATTTGGAGCACTACTAGCGCAAGAGCTGTTCGCTTGATGTTTAGCTTGGATAGCCTGAGCAGCGCAAAGGCAAACAACAGGTACTGCAAGAACACGAGCAACCAGTAAAACCTCTGCAATTGAATCATTTTTACTATTGGAATCTGCTGCTGAATACCCATCCAAGCTTTGGTGTTCAAAATCGCACTAAGCACAGATAATCCGATGATTATCAGGAAAGTGCCTTCCATACGTTTATCTGCGCACTTTTTGATCCGACAAAGGATAATCACCGCCAGCGCTAACAACATTGGCAAAAGCGGAAAGCCGCTATTATGACCGTAGCTTCTGAAGATCAGGGTAGGTATCAAGCGGATGGCCTCACCCCAGCTGCTGTAAAAACTACTCATACTGTAGTCCAACCGATGTGACACAAACAAAGGATGGGGGCTGAAAACGCTCCAAGCCAGCTTGTATGAGGACGCCAAATAGAAGCCGAATACGAGCAGAAGGAATACCCAGCGGGACCAGTTGATCTTTTTGGTTTTTAGCAAGGAGGAGATTTCCATAATCCCCAATACTATCAAAGCGAACATCCCCACTAACACAAAATTTGAGTAAAACGCGTAGAAAAACGCGATCAGGAGGGCGATCACTTTCCTATCTTTAGCTATGAGATACCCAAAATACAGCAGAGGCAGGCCAGCTACGCTAATTCCGGCATTGGCCCAGAACTTTATTATGGCAAAAGCCAAGGCGACCAAGAAATATAAAGTCCGGTTGGTCTCGAAGCCATCTCTATCCAGATACCTCAGAAGGATCAGCATTCCAAAAAAGGCTGTGAGATGGACCAGCAATATATTGATCAACATAGCGTTATACCTATGGAATATTCTGTATAACGAACTATTTATCCCCAGGTTTGGTCCCGGCGATCTGGGAATACCCCCCATCAATTGGGGCGTAGTTTCAGCATTGGGTCCGAACTCGGCCATGTTTTCAGCCGCAATCACACTGTTAATATGGTTGCTGTCCAAATTGTCATGGACTCCGTGATAGGAGTTTTCCCCCAAGGTGATGATCGGCGCAAAATATGCAAACAGCAATCCCAGTGATATAATCAGCAGGTTTACACTGTTTAGGTTGTGAATGTTCTTGGTCATTACAAATATCTCCCTTTAGCTTTGATCGACAACGTTATTTATGTTAGCTATAAATATTGAAAGGCTGGATTTAATGCTTCTCTGCATCTTTTGGGTTTCTATAAGTATCATTCAGATTAGTTTCTGCCTTTTGTGCTGCAAGGACTACTATAGGTGGGATATCTGGACTCAAAGATACATACAGCGGCAATCTCAACAATCTTTCGGTGTATTGATCGGCCCTGAGACAGTCACAAGTCTTGGTTTCGCTCGAGATATACTCCGATTTGTGCAAACTCTGATAGTGGAACACTGCGTGTATCCCATCATCCTTCAAGCTCGAAATTAGTCTGTCTCTATGTGCTCCATCTTGCGCTAACATATAATACATATGTGCATTATTTGTAGCATAATCAGGAATTATTGGCAATCTGATGCCAGCTATATCTGCAATCGGTTCCAGCAGCTCCTGGTACCCGTTCCAAATGCTTTTCCGCTTAGTCTGGATCTCGTCAAGAGCCTGGAGCTGAGCCCAAAGATATGCTGCAATCATATCTGAGGGCAGAAATGATGAACCGATATCAACCCAGCCATATTTATCTATCTCTCCACGGAAGAAGGCCTGACGATTTGTCCCCTTCTCCCAGATAATTTCTGATCGCTCCAGAAAGCGCTCATCATTTATTGCCAGCATCCCGCCTTCTCCAGATGAGATGTTCTTGGTTTCATGGAAGGAAAAGCAACCCAGATGCCCTATCCCTCCCAGTGGTCGGCCCTTATAAAAGCTATCAACTGCTTGGGCTGCGTCTTCGATTACAAATAAGCCATGTTTTTCAGCTATAGCCATGATCTTATCCATATCACAGGCAACTCCCGCATAATGTACCGGTACTATAGCTTTGGTCTTCTTGGTAATCAAATCTTCAATCTTGTCTTCATCGATGCCCGGATGATCGTCCCGGCTATCACAGAACACTGGCTTTGCTCCTCGCAGTACAAAGGCATTTGCAGTCGAAACAAAAGTATAAGAAGGTATAATCACTTCATCCCCAGGCTTGAGGTCTATCAAAATAGCAGCCATCTCAAGCGCATCTGTGCAGGAAGTCGTAAGCAGGCACTTTTTAAAGCCATATCTTTCTTGAAAATAGGACTGACACTTTTTCGTATAGTATCCATTGCCTGAGATATGTCCACGGCCGATCGCATCCTGAATATAGGCAAGCTCTTTGCCAGTTGTGTACGACTTATTAAAGGGGATCTTCATTTTATAATTTTTATTTTAATTGCTTATTCAGTTTAGTTATATGCGTAATTATATCATCAATGTTAACCTCGGAAATCGGAGATTCCACTGCCAGATCCCAAAAACGTAGCACATCTTGAGTATTACATTTATTATCCAATATATCCTGAAACTTATGGATATATTCCTGGTCTGAGATACTCGTCTCAGGTTCACCTCTGGGAAGAGTAACTTCCTTGATCAGAGTGCTCCCGTCAGTAAGGGTAATCTCCATCCGGCAGGCCCGCTCAATGGGATACATTTTATCCATGGCTTCCGACAGGAAGATTTCATGTTTTTTGCTTAGTTCAATAATCTCTGCGTTTCGCAGATTTGAGTATAGCTCTGTCAACCCCACTTTGCCGTATTTCAGGGCATTCGCCACTGCGTAAGACATCGAGAACATCGCTTCCTCAAAATTTTGTGGTTCAAATACCAGCCCCACTTCACTAATTCCCACGCTATGAGTAAAAATGTCTATTTTAGCAATCTTTGAAATGTCAATACCTTCGCGGAAAAAATCCAATGCGATGTCAATGCCGGGATGACAGTGCCTGCAAGTCGGATAGAGCTTGGTATAAGAATTCAATATTTCCCATCTTTCCCCCAGATCAGACAAAATCACGTCTGTATCTACCTTGTCGGACATCGCCTTGAACCATCCATGAATACCTTCAAATAAAGTTACCGGAGCCTTGGCACCCAAACTTACCATATCCGCTGAGATTACTCCTGCCATGGCAGCTTTTCCAGACTGCAGAGGCTTAATAGAGGGGTTGCTATGCAGCATTTCTTGTAAACCGGCACTTTGTAGCCCTCCCATGGATATGCAATATGTCATCTTTTCCCTGTCATAACCAGCTATGCTTGCCGTTGCTGCTGCGGCTCCCAAGCATCCAGCCGTTCCTGTAGTATGAAAACCTCTTTTCAGATGAGAAGGATTTATAGCCACGGCAATTCTCAACATAACATCATAACCGATTATGATGGATCGGATCAAATCAGCATAAGTTGATGCGTTCTGCTGTGCATATGCCAGAGCTGCCGGGACAATCGCCACTGCCGGATGCGATGTGCCTCCTCTGTGCCCGTCATCGTATTCCACAGAATGGGCCGCAAAGCCCATGTAAAATGCCGCTTGCGCTGCTGTTCCACAGATATTCTCGGGGAGTATTGTGCATTTCCCCTCAGTGCCCTGATTCTTTGTGTATTGTAGAGCTATTTGGCTGAGTTCTCCTTTGTGATGGCCACAGAGCAGTGCGCCGGTAAAGTCAAAGAAAGCAATTCTGCTTTTCCTAAGTAACGCATCATGATCACTTCCCGGCTTCCAGCCAGCATAGAAATCCGTGAGCTTTTCAAGTATTGTCATCGTAGTATCCTTAAGTCATTTGTAAACAGACCATGCATCATAATATCTTCTCCTTTAAAATCGCAGGCTTTCAATTCCCTGTCGATGCATTGTATTTTTTGGGTAAGATCAGTCAAATTAGTTCCTCTTACAAAAAATGCTCCAATCCTGTCGCTGCCATTTCTGGCTTTTCGAACCTCTGAACCGGGTAACTGATATTGCAGTAATTCTGCCATTATTTCTTGTTTGATCAAAGCATCTTGACCGCAGAAGCCATTGAACACTCCCCCGTTGCTATAGATATGATTCAAAGCACATATATATCTCTGGGGTTGAGCGCCAATTGGCTCGTCTCCTCCGGTTAGCATCGTTACGTATTCTTCTACAATGTCCACACCAGTGGCAAATGGAATGAAATACGGTTTTGAGCCCCCGGCAATCCTGGCGCTGAATTCAATTACATAAACACCATCATGCGCCACGATCATCTGCAAAAAAAGAGGTGAATTTTGGATTCCGAAAGCCTTAGCTATTTGTTGAGTGATCCTGGCTACCGATTGATATTCATTCTCTGAAATGCAGGATGGATAAATGTTCTGATTGTAAAGGGGAGTCTTATCTTCTGAATAAGTCTTATAACCATCAGTTATCGATATTACGCTCGCGACAGAATCCCACACCATGGCATCCACAGAAATTTCCTGACCATCAATGAATTCTTCTGCCACCACGACTCCAGTTTGGCTATGTTTCACTGCCTCGAGATAAAGTTCCGGTAGGTTTTGCTTGTCCTGCAGGACAAAGACACCCCTTGAGCCGCTGCTATCAACCGGTTTTATGATGATGGGATAGCGGAGTTCCTCCGCCTTCTTCAGATCATCTTGATTTTCACATAATACGAAATTTGCCGTAGGGATGTCGTAATCCTTGAACTTAGTTTTCATGTACTTTTTATTTGTAATGTTCAAGGCCTGCTCATGGCTGATTTGGAAAGGCAATTCAAGTTTTTCACAAACATAAGCAGCTACCAAGATGGGTTGATCCGTGGATATAGTAGTCACAAAATCCACCCTTTCTTCACTGGCAATACGCAATACCTCTGCTTTATCGTAAGTGCTGATTCTGTAGTGCTTGTCAGCAGTTTGTTTGGCGGCAGGGTTTGCATAATAATCTACTATGATAGTATAGAAATTTCTTTGCCGGAATTCATCAACCAGTTTCTTCTGGTCCAGCCCCCCGCCCAAAATTAGTACTTTCCTTTGCTTTTGCAATTGATCTTCCTTATTCCTGTTTTGGCAGCTTCACTACAGCCGCATTAGCTTCGGCCCGGGAAGCCCTTTTCAATGCGCTTAGCGGCTTGCCTCTCTCGTCCACTGCCACCATTGCCCCTTTGATCAGAGCAGTTTTGGTGCTGATGGCATAAGCAAATTCATCTCTGCATTCCCATAGATATGGCACCGGCATATATCCCGCGGCAAAGATTTTGTATAAACCATCCACAGTGTAGGGCTCTATAATATGGCTTTCGATAGAATTAATCAAAGTTTTAGCCTGTTCATAAAGATCCAGTTCCCGTAGCTTGCACTCCTGATGTTTGTCCATAGCCTCGACTTTCCCAGCCTGTTTTAATTTTCGGTAATCTGCAAGAGCTTGAAAAGTGATCTTTATGCTTTCGTCCACCACCTCTGGAGTGGCAAGATACACTGCCTCAGAATAGCTTACTACGTGGATAATCTCCGGGCTCAGTTTGTTCATAGGGTCAATATCATCCATCAGTGCAGTAACGGCGGCTAATTGGCATTTGGCCTTGCCAAGGTCAGGAGAAAAGAAATCAAGACCCGCCCTGGTCTGCAAAATCACTTGGAAGCTTTCGTCCTCAAGCTCTCTTACTAACCTCAGCATCGCCCTGGCTTTGGCAAGATCCTGAATACCCCATGTATATTTGGGAGTATTTAGCATGTTTTGAAGAATGAAATATCTGATCCCCTTCTTTTTGGCTGTTTTTGCGGCAAGATAGGCAGAAAGAATATAAGATACATCATCACTGCCTCTAAAGGCAAAATGATGCGGAATATTTGGTTCAAATGGTTTCCCGGTCTTGGCGATTATATCCAGAGTTTCCAGGTGCTCGGCAAGGTTCTCATACACAGAAAGAGGACCTCTGCCGTCAATTTTACAAAACCACCAGAATGACAAAGCGTGCCATGCTATATTCAATGATAATTCATGAATTCTAGCCAATTGAGGGATGTTTCTTGTTCCGGCATAGGTCCTGATTAGCATTGGCCTGCCTGCCTGCCAGATCTCGTTATACTCACTGGCAGAGTTTACCGGAACTCCACCTCCATTCGCCAGGTTATCCCATTTCAGGCCAAAATGGGACTGGGTCAGTTGTGAGGAACCAATGGACAGCACATCCAGATATCCAGCTGTGGCCAGCAATTGCGCCCAAGACTTAAATTCCTTTATGGCTTCCTGATAATTGGGGTTGTAAGGACCTACATGGGCTCTGATGATCGGCATCTGCTCCCGAGATTTGGCAAATGCCATTCTCTTGATCAGAGTATCCTCCCTGGTGCCGAAGCCCGGGTAGCCGGATCTGGATTGGGCCGGGAAATTTTTATATTCTTCTCTGGACACCAGTTCAGCGCCAAAGTGTAAAAGTTTTCTATCATATTCGGCATCTTCGACTAATGCCTTAGAGATTTTATTATCTGGAACACCAAGTTTTTCCAAGGTCTCCAAAGGCGTTTCATCCCCTACGAATACGGGTATCCTGCCCTCATATTCCCGTCTTATCAGCTCACATGCTGCCGGCAGTCCGGCAAAATATATCCCCCTGAGGGGTCCGCCGTCTTCCCGAAAAAGCTTCTTGCTCTTCAACTGATAGCTCAGTTTCCCAAAGCTTTCCTGTGCTTGTCTGGGATCGAGGCGGTAACTGAAGCCAATTCTGCTGATTCTATGTTTCCGAATCCAGCCCGACAGAATGTTCATACTCTGAGGTTTTTGAATATCGGCCACAGCGTCTGTTACCGTAGCATCGCCAATTACCACTTTGTAGCCGCATTCCTGCAGAAACTGAGAAACCATACTGATACCCAGGGTATGGGCATCTATACTGGGCCTGAGCAGGCCAAATACTTCGTCAGGGAGCAGGTTCATCTTTTACAGGGTATCCTTGATCTGGTCGATGCTCAGGTGATCCAGCCCCAGATTTTTAAGAGTTCTGCCGGTTTGCCGGAAATTCATCCCCAAAAGAGATTCTCCGATGGTATAAACTGCATTCATCAAGGGGGTTTTAACTCCTGCTAATTCAGAAAACTCTATCATAGGAAGAATGCCTGTGGGAATATCCTCAAATAGTAAGCGAGAATCCAAGGTTTTGGGGGCAGGAATCATATAATAGGCAGGGTTGTTCCGCATTCGCTCACAAAAGTCATCTCCCGGGATATTGGGATAGGCATAGCTTATCCAGTCTGATGCCGTTATCAGATCGATCCCATATGCTGTACCCAGGTTCATCCTTTCCGCATCTAGCTTTTCCAGAAATTCAGAAATTCGCTTTGTCATATCGTTATAGAAATAGAAGCCCTGTCCCCGCTCTATTGTGGCTGCATTAAAGAGAACGATGGAAGGATGAAAGATGGCACCGATATTTTCAAAGCTGGTATCCAATACGTTCTCCACAGGGATAAAGCAAGGATATATTTCATTTAATCTGTCTATCACATGTGGTGTATCGGTGTGCGGCAGTGCCGAGAGCAAGACTTTACTCTTTACCCCGATAATCCTCACTCTTCCCGGCTCGACAATTCTGCAGGCATATATTAGGCTTTGCGCTTCGGCCACATATACTCTCTGCGAAACTTGCTGCTTCTTCAGTTCGTGGCGAAACTCAATCGCACCACCGGTTCTGCCCGGATTGAGTACGATTATTTGCCCTTCTTTAAGATAAGGGGCCAGGTTCTTCGCTATTTCGCCATGAGCATTGGCGGTAGTGGCCACCATGATGATCTCACTATCGCGGAGGGCCTCCTCATAGTTGTCCGAAATGCTGTGAAGTTGACCAAAGCCTTCAATGGCTTCCAAGAGTTCGATTCCGCCATTTGCTGAGATCTCCTTCATCACGCTGGCATTACGGCCAAATAGTGACACTTGGTGGCCTAGCATCGCAAAATGCCCTGCGATGGCATGGCCACCGTTTCCGGTTCCAACTACTGTGATTTTATATTTCAAAAGTTTTTTCCTTAAGCTTACATCAATTTTTCGCGTTCTACGTAATTTGGCATTTTCCTTGCCTCCCTGTAGATTCTGACCAAGTACTCACCTATTATCCCCAAAGATAACAGTATAAAACCGGAATACATGCTCATAAGAACAATCATGGAAGTCCATCCCTTCACAGATGAGCCGTGAATAAAATAGCGCAGGACATAGAACAATGCTGCGAGGAAACTGAGGCTGGCCAGAACAAGACCAAGATAACTTATTAGACGTAATGGCAAAGATGAATTATTGATGATATTGAGCACGAAGTCCTTGCTCAGGCGACGAAAACTGTATCCGCTTTTACCATGTTTCCTAGGATCATGGACAACATTTATGGATGCGATGTTCCTCGTGGTAAGCAGGATTAATTGGCCTATTCTGGGTCTATGTATTGTAATACTAGCTATATTCAAAGCGATGTTCCGTCTGATTATCCGGAAATTTGTGAACCTGATGTTTGAATTTGTGGCAAACATCCTGCTACCTACTTTGTTCATGGCCAGGGATCCTATATTCCTGACAATGGAGTGCTTCTTCATAACAAAGGTTCCTATCACCACATCGATATCAGGATGCATCCGGATATGCTTGATTAGTTTGGGAAGCTCTTCCGGAGGATGCTGGAGATCATCATCCATAAAGATGGCATAGTCTCCGCTAAAATTGTTTAGCCCGCACATCATGGCAGAGTGTTGGCCACAGTTTTTGGCTAGGTTGATAATCTTGATCCGGCTGTCCTGGTGATGAATTTTTTGCATTACTTCCCAGGATTTGTCCTTTGAGCCATCATTAACTAGGATCATTTCAAAATCAGACTTAACCTGATCATCAAAGACCTTTCTTACCCTGCTGCACAGCTCATCCAGGCTTTTCTCGGAATTATAAACAGGAACTATTACGCTAAATAACTCGTTCATCGTCCCTCCACTCATCGGTTATCTGCTCTGCTCATAACCTGCCTTTGTCAAAGAGTTTGCTAACCTTTTTCAGGTACGGCTTATATATGCTGTCTTTGTTCTCAAAATACTCATCCCTAAGCATCGATACAAGATTATAACTCAGATATTCATACCCGCTCCACCAATCCTGACGCAGCAATCCGTCATGCCGGTAACCAATTTTGATAGCAAGATTAAAAGCCTCGGTGGAGGCAGTTCTGATAATCGCATAGACCTTGTTTATCTCCATTTGCTCAAAGGCAAATTCAAGCCTTAGCATCTGGCATTCAAACGCATATATCCTAGCATCATCGCTGATTAAAAAGGGACCAGATCTTACTTTGTGAGAATGTTGGTCATAATCGCACAGTGCTGTAGTTCCAACCGCCTCTCCGGTGCTTTTCTCCAGAATCAGCCAATGGATGGAATCGCCCTTGCTTAAATATTTCTTAAACCACCGTTCATGTTGTTCGATGCTGGTTCTGTCTTCAGGATGGTTCTGTTGATACATTCTATTTCCTGTTCTTAGATTAACTATTGTCTCTGTATCGGAAGCGCTAATAGGCCTGAGAGAGCATCCCACACCGATAAGTTCCCGTGCTTGTTCAATGAACACTGTAACCTCCATCTATTATTAATTATTTCCCTCGATCTTTTTAACAAACTCAGACGCGACTAATACACTTACCATGAAAATCTTTACAAAACGAGCCATGCTTGAGAATAGATATACTATAAATTTGCCTGACTTTAAACTTTGGTTTTCTCCAATAATTATCTGATCTGTCATTTTGCGGTATACCACCGTTAATAATGACATTTGTGCCTGTTATCCATTTGCCTTTTTGTGAGAAAAAAACCGGACAGATTTGCTACATCGTCTGGCTTACCTAAACCTAAGGGATATTCGCTCAACCTTTGAGCTCTTTGTTCAGGCTCAAGTTTTTCGATTAACGGAGTCAAAACAGTCCCGGGAGACACACTGTTAACTCGGATACTCTGCTTGGCTAATTCTATTGCCATAGCTTTAGTTGCCGAGACAATGGCTCCCTTGCTTGCAGAATGGGTTGCTAAACCGACTCTGCCAAAGATACTTGTGACCGACGAGATAAAAACAAACTCGACCCCTCTTCGTTGCAATACTTTTTTGGATAGCAAGCGAGCAAACTCAAAGCCAGCCACTGCATTAACCGAAAAATCCATGTACTAATCAGGTTTCATAGCCTTAATTGATAGTGTTTTTTCAAACCCAGCGCAATGCCCAATCTGTTGATCTTACCCATTTTTTGTGCCATTGGCGTAACAGATCTTTGCTATACTTCGACCGATTCCAGAACTGGCACCCGTTAAAAAAGTACCTTATGCAAAATATTCAAAAAGTCATTCACAATATTGCATACACCTCAGTTTCTATGCGTCCGGTGCATATTCTGATACCCCACAGTTCTTGCACCCGTGGAGAGTAGTAATAATCGTACCCCATGAAAGACCGGTACCAAAGCCTGCCAATAATAGCCTAGTGTTATTGACATAACCTTTAGTGCTAAGATGTTCAGCCAAAGTCAAAGGTATGGTTACCGAGGCTATATTGCCATACTTTTGCAGAGAGTATAAAATCTTTTCTTTTGGTATTTTAAGTTTTCTAGCAATGTGGTCTGTTATAAAACGATTAGCTTGATGAGGGACAAAGTAGTCTATATTCTCCAGTGAAAAGCCTGATTCCTGCAGTGTGCTTCTGATATCTTTCGGAACATCGCTTATAGTAAAGTTGAACACAGCTTCACCATCCATAGAGGTTTGTTCCTCATTTCTAATGCTACCATCAGGATATTCTCTTTCTTGCAGTGTCTCAAGGCTACTTGGTTTTCTGTAGCCTCCGGCCGGCATCATGATATATTTAGAGCCAGCACCATTAGAATTCATAGACATTACAGTCGGATTGTCTTCGTTGATCTTTTCTACGATTACGGCTGTTGCTCCATCGCCAAAGAGAAGAGACATTGATTTGTCTCTGCTTGAAATGGATTTGGATTTGGTCTCTCCATTGAGTAACAATACTTTATTGATTCCTGCTTGAGAAGCATATAGAAAAGCAATCTGCAAGCCATAAACAAATCCTGAACAACCTAAATTTACATCGAAAGCTCCCACATCCTTTCCAAATCCCAATCTGTCTGCTATGAGCATTGAGGTAGGAGGAGATCGATAATCAGGAGTTTGGGAAACGAATATCAAGACGTCAATACTTTTCCTATCTATACTGAGCGAATTTATTAGCGACCGTGCTGCATGTACAGAAAGGTCTGATGAGCAGGTCTCAGGATCTGAAAATCTTCTCTTCTCTATACCTGTCATTTTTATGATTGAGCTTACTTCGCTCTCAGTCATGAAATGTGTGTACGAATAATTATCTATTATCTTCGTTGGCACAGTAGCTGATATCCCAGTAATACCAACATTCGTAAACTTTAAATATGGCATAGATCACTCCTATGCGATTCGAAGTAACCAGCTATAGGCCGCTCTAATTCCCGAAAATCGTCTACATAAATAACGCGGCCATATACATCGTTGATTTCTGTAATTACAGAGGTATACGCCAAATAGTCCAACTCTTCAATAAGCTCTGAACTCATCAAAGGAACTACCATCTCAACTTCCTTATCTAAAGTGTTCTCGAACAATTGTATGAATTTTAGTTTCATTTTTCTCGATTTATGCTTAGGACTCCATGGTAACAGGTAATTTTGCCCCATAGTCTCAATGAACACTGAAGCCTCCATCAGTTACTAAATTGCTACCGGTAATCCAGCGGGAAGCATCAGAAAGCAGAAATATACAAGAATAAGCAACATCCTCTGGAACACCAAGCCCCAAAGGGTGCTGCGAGATCAACTCCATGCGTCCTTCTTCACTCAGTTTATTCATAAACGCCTGGGACATTCTGGTAACACACACTGCCGGAGATACGCAGTTTGCCCTGATTTTCTTAGAGGCAAATTCCAAAGCCAAAGATCTAACTCCATTTATCAGTGCCGCCTTGCTGCTGGAATAGCCTATTTTGCCGGCTTCCGCCTTGATTCCCGCCGCAGATGCAATGAATATCATGCTCCCACCGGCAGCCCGGATATATTTCTTTTTGGCAATCTGCTTAGCAAATTCAAACGCGGCAAATACATTCACTGAGAAAATCTTCTCAAAATGAGCCGGAGTCATCATTCTCACCGGTAAATTCATTCCCATTCCTGCCGAATGGACAAATCCGTCAATCGGCCCAAGCTTTATTACTGTTTCCGCCACCAAAGCTTCGATGCTCTCATAATCGCTGATATCCCGGATCAGCATAAGATGCCCTTTACCGTCCAAGGCCTCGTATGTCTCTTCCAGCCTCACGTTGTCCCTGCCAATCAGGGAGAGCTTTGCTCCCATCCGGCTGCACTCAATTGCGCATGACCTACCAATACCGGATGACGCTCCCGTAATGATGATGTTTTTCCCGCTGAGATCAAATGGGTTCAGATTTTCTGCCATTGCTTTTATACCTCCAAAAGCTTACTGATCTGCACCTGCTCCAGATCAAGGATAGCACTGCCAAGTGACAAGCCCACGCCAAATCCGCTGATCAGCAGACGCTTATTGGTACCTGAAAGCGATGAATGCAATTCGGATACAATGGTTAAGGGAATCGATACAGAACTAGTATTCCCATATTTATCCAAACAGAATGGTACTCTATCCGGATCTAGCTTCATCTTCTTAACCAAGTGTTCATTCATAAATTTATTGGCCTGATGAAAAACGAAGTAATTAATCTCTTCCTTCGTTTGCCCTGTCTGCTTATAAAGTTTCTTTATCTGTCTCGGCACTTCTATGATTACAAATTCAAATACGCCGTTGCCATCCATGTACCCTTGCTCATCAGTGCGCACCGAGCCATCTTCATGTACTTTTTCCTGCAAGGATTCGCAAGTACTGGGATGCCGGTAGCCTCCAGAATTGATCTTGATATAGTCGCTCTTTTCGCCATCAGAATCAATCAGGAAATGTGATACTGCACCTGTCCCGGTTTTCTCCACCATACAGGCAGAGCCCGCATCACCAAAGAGAAATCCCGTCTTTCTATCCTTTTGGGAGTAAGCGCGGGTGCGGGTTTCACCGTTCAGAAGCAAGACCTTTCGGATTGCCGGCTGTTGGGCAAGACTAAAGGCCAGATTCAGCCCCACCACAAATCCGGAGCAGCCCAGGCTCACATCAAAGGCCGCACAGGATTTTGGCAGCCCCAGACGGTGCTGAAGGATAATCGAAGTGGCTGGCATACGGTAATCCGGTGTTTGAGAAACAAAGATCAAAATATCTATTTCGCTTTTGTCAACCCCATTTTCTGCAATCAACTGCTGCGCAGCCTGAAAGCATAAGTCCGAAGCGCACGTACCTTCTGGAGCCACACGTCTTTGATATACTCCTGTCTTACCAACAATCGCCTCCACGTCTTCCTTCAGAAAGTGAGGATTGTCAGTAAGATTATTAAATATTTGTTTGGGTACCGCTGCAGCAAGAGCAGTAATACCCACAGTCCTATAAGAGAAGAATGCCATTTTTTATTCCTCTTCTCCCTGATGCTTTATAATATAGTCATACACATCAGCCAGAGTCTTCATCTGGCGAAATTCCTCACGAGGAATTACCAAGGCATATTCCTCGTCAATAATGGATATCATAGCAAGATGTGCCAATGAATCCCATTCCTCATACTCACGAAATTCATCCTCCGGTTTCAGGTCCTGAAGATCTATCTCCAGAGTCTCGCTGATAATCTTAAGAAAATCAATCATCTCTATCTCCTTGTCTTTTATTTGAACAATTATACTAAAATTCTTTGATAATAGGATTGGCGCTTCTTTGTTTTGTAGCCATAGCCTGAGGTATGCTCAAGGTTGATTATATCCTGGATGTTACAATAACTTAACCGTTGATTACGATTTATCAATATAGAATGTACGTGTTTGTTTTTAGATCAGCGTTTTTTGGGCAGATTCCTTCTTGCGAAAATCGAATAATAATGGAAGGGATATGACAGATTTGATGATGGCATTTATATAACCAAGAACCGCCAAGCTTACTGCTTGCTCAGAAGGGACACCAAACAAGCCCAGAAGCCACACCAAGGATAACTCTCGAACTCCCATGCCTCCGATGCTGATTGGTACTGCTGTGATAAGCCACATAATGGCTATGGCAAAAACCATTTCAAAAAACTTTATTTCCATCCCCATGCTTTTTGCAAAAACAAAGTATACTATGAACGAAATCATGTGAATCGGAATACAAAGAGCCAATGAATAAAAGACCCGTCTTGGGTTCTTCTTATAGTATTCTATCGATTCTTTCCAGTTCTTGAACAAGGGACTTACTATTCGCTTAGCAAACTTTATCCTTCCTGTGATATCTTCAAAAAAACCTACTACTCTGCTGCTAAAAAGAAAGAATATAAATCCTCCGGAAACCATAAAAAGCAAAAAAACTTGCCATGGACTTATTGGCAATCCCTTGTGTGAAAATAGTAAGGCCATCATCCCCAGTATCATTATAGATATAAGTCCTATAACCCTGTCGACAAATACCCCAATCACTTTTTTTACTTTTTGCCCCTGCCCCTCATTGAAAGCATATGCGGTTTTCACGATATCTCCACCTAAGGCCCCGGGCATAAACAAGTTAAAAAGATGGCTTAGCATTGAAAGCCGAAAATATGACCATTTACTCATTCCATTTTCTCGATTGGGATGCAGCATTTCCCAACGCAATCCGCTTAACCAAGTTCGAAATATAGAAAAACTCACTGTAAAAATGAAAATACTGAAGCTCACTTTACGAGCCTGAATTATCACAGATGGAATATCTACTTTTCTAACAATCAGGTAAACACAAAGCAAAAACACGACAATATTAATGACTATTTTAAGTTTATTTTTTAACTCTCTTTTCATATTATTGTTTCACTTATTTAAGTACTTGTTTTGCATGGAGTTGGCTTTCATGGCTAATTGATACCCGCATTTTGCTCCGGGATGGTTCGTCTGTATGGAGTATACACAATCCATGAGATATTGGCATTGGGATTATTGCCATCATATATCCTGTATGTCAGAGAAGAAGCCAAAAAGTAGTTATAAGGGTAAGTTTGATCTGAGATTACCCCGGGAGTGGGGATATATCCGTCGCCCTGGAGGCTGCTGCTTCCTACAAGGTGGTAGTAATACTTGTTGCCCCAGTGATTATTATACTCAATGACTGGGTTACAGTATTGGTAAATCCCGAATTGGCCATATCTATTCATTTCTACATCCCTGCCATTATCATAAAAATTGTTGTAGCGGATGATTGGTGACGAAGCGCAAGGAGCTAAAGCTGTGCTGTTACGATCAAAGCAGTTATTTTCAAAAGTCGAGGGTTGCATAAAGGTTCGGACCGCCCGCTCAGAGCCATAAAAGTAGCTGTTTGAGATATTGCCGATGGCCTCATGCATCATCAGACCTTCTTTATTATTAACCAATAAAGAATATGACATGTTTGCTGTTGAATAGGAAGTGATTCCTCTGTATCCGCTGTTGTAAAGTAAGAGTCTGTTCAAATCTGTAGATGAATTTCTTAAGGTTAGAGACGTTGAGAGTGTATTTCGAATGATGCTGTTTGAAATATTCAAGGTTTGATTCTCAACCGAAACTCCATTGTTGCTATAATCGCAGATCATATTTGTAATCTGCGAAGGGGCATGCAAGCTCTTTACGCCGAAATTATCGTATCTTGTGATACTCTCGACCTTCTGTGTTGAATATATATTATCAGCAGTAGTAACCTTCCAGTAACCTATTGAGCCAATGCAAGTAATTTGCCCATACAGTTCGAGCCTGCTGTTTCCTTCTATCAGTAATTGCGCCCCTGTGTTCAGGGTTACATCTCCCATGATCAAAGAATTTTGCGTCCATCTATAGACTCTAAACGGCAGAAATACATACTCTGCATTTAATGCCGCTGGCATCACTCTTTCTGGATATAGGATCAGCTCTGCCCTGGCCGATCCCTGACCACTGGGAGAGCTATCTGCTTCAATGTCTTGTTTTACCACAGAAGCCGATAGCTGGTTCGATCCTTCGGATATTTGCATATTATATAAATACCTGAAGCCCCAACCTTCTTTTAATATAGCAAGATTATAAGCTCCGGGCGTAATCTTGGCAAAAGAAAAGTTTCCTTCTGGATCCGTCATCACCACTTGCACTGGATCCTGCAAGCGATGGTCAAATTCGGTTTCCTGGCTGATTTGCACACCTATCTGTGGATATTCCAGATTGATCCTGGCTATGGTTGTATCAAGCACTGCCAGATGGTACAAAGCCACGGATACACCGGAGAAATCTACTGGATCAAACGAAGCTTCGCCAGTATCGTTCATCAGAACCACATGGCCGGTGAAAGAAGCTGATTTTGGAGAAGTGCTTTTATTGCAGGAGCTGAGCAGTAAGCAGAGCAAGAGAACGACAATAAATGGAAAATTGAAAATTGAAAATTGAAAATTATTCTTCTTCTGCATTGCTGGGAATTGAGAATTAATTTTAGGTGATTTTCTCATCTTGGGTTCTCCTTGGAGGTCTTAATGATTGCGGTTAGGATTCTGATTACTTCGTTAATGTCTTCTTTAAGAGGATTAGATGGACTTATATATTCCGCTCCTATCAGGAGTCTAATCCAGTATTCTGTTTCTCTTGCTGCTTTTAAAGCTATGGATATTTTATGAACAAAATCAGCTTTCGATTTGGCTTCTGTGGCTTCACTTACATTGGCGCCTATGGAAGTGCCCGATCTAAGTATCTGTTTCGAAAGAACATATTCTTGTTTGTTTGAACTTAAGTCCTTATACAAAGTGATAATCTTCAGAGCAAAGCTAAAAGTCTTATCCGCTACTATGTTTTCTTTCGCCACCCAATTCTCCATTTTCAATTGTCAATTCTCAATCAAGCACATCCCACTCGACGCGAGACGCATCGAATCCAGCAGGCCAATTCTCAACTTAGTGCAAATTCTCAATTTTCCATTCTCAATTCTCAATTAAATGCCCGTTCTCAATTCTCAATTAACTTCAGTAGGTATTCTCCATACCCGCTTTTCCTAATCGGCTCTGCCAGTTCACAGAGCTGATCTTTATCGATAAAACCTTTGCGATAGGCGATTTCTTCGATACAACTGATCTTGAGGCCCTGACGGCTCTGGATCACTTCCACAAACTGTGAGGCTTGCATCAGTGAATCAAAGGTGCCGGTATCCAGCCAGGCAGTACCACGTCCAAAGACCATCACTTTGAGATTACCTTGCTCCAGATAGACCCGATTTACATCCGTGATTTCATATTCTCCGCGAGCAGAGGGCTTGATCTCGTGCGCTATCTTGATCACGCTATTGTCATAATAATACAATCCCGGAACGGCATAATGGGATCTAGGTTGTTTGGGTTTTTCTTCAATGCTGATGGCCTTTAGAGCTTTATCAAACTCCACGACGCCATAACGCTCGGGATCATGCACAGGATAGGCTGTGATGATAGCCCCATCCGGAGACGTGCAACCTTGCAACTTATTTGCCAGATCAGCCCCATAAAATATGTTATCTCCCAAAATCAGACACACGCTGTCGGATCCCACAAAATCTGCACCAAGCACAAAAGCTTGGGCAAGGCCATTGGGTACTACTTGCGCCTTGTATTCAAAACGCATACCAAGCTGCGTGCCATCCCCCAAGAGCCTCTGAAAACCAGCCTGATCTTCAGGAGTGGTGATGATCAGTACTTCACGGATACCTGAAAGCATGAGGGTAGATAAAGGGTAATAGA
>JAQUJJ010000185.1 GCA_028681035.1 Candidatus Cloacimonadota bacterium | reverse complement strand
TATCCATGCTACTGGAGACTTGTTTTAGCTCTGTGACAAGGTACAATATCAATCCCTACAAAGGAAAATGGCAGGAAGGGGAACAGCTTATCATTCCCTGTTGTAAAAACGGGGGGATGTGAGATATATTTAAGACATCTTGACAGCCTCATCCTTGATTCTATTACCCTATCATTGCCCACTCATTGCCCTCCACATGGGCATTGGGTGGGCAATGATAGGGCAATGCATGCAAGGAGGCTGTAATAAATATACCTTTTTCTGCTTGACGGATACAAGGTATTTGTCATTGTGTGGTATTGGCTTCCAGAGAGTGAAGCATATCTGCTAAGTGATTATACATAAGATAAATAAAGATACCAAGGAGATTAACTAATGGATGCTTTGATGCTTTTAGGCGATGAAGCCTTAGCGCAAGGTGCGTTGGATGCAGGAATATCCGGCTTTTATGCATATCCCGGAACACCTTCCACGGAAATACTGGAATATGTCCAGCGCAGTAAGCAAGCCGAAGGAATTCACCGCACTTGGAGTTCTAACGAGAAAACAGCTATGGAATCTGCTATTGGCATGAGTTATGCCGGTAGGCGAACCATGGTAACAATGAAACATGTTGGTTTGAATGTAGCGGCTGATCCTTTTATGAATTCAGCTTTTACCGGTGCTCATGGTGGCTTATTGGTTGTGGTTGCAGATGATCCCTCCATGCACAGTTCGCAAAATGAACAGGATTCCCGCTTTTATGGTAAATTTGCGATGATTCCTATTCTGGAGCCTTCCAACCAGCAAGAATGTTATGATATGGCGTTTTATGGATTTAATTTGTCAGAGAAATACCACATTCCCGTGATGATCCGTTTAACCACCAGGCTTTCTCACTCGCGCTCGGGTGTTAAAACAAAGGCTATATTAGCGCAAAACCCACTAAAGAAACCTGATAATATCCTCCAGTTCATGCTTCTGCCTGCCATTGCACGCAAGAAGTATAAGCATTTGATTGAGATGCAGAAAGACTTTATCCACGAATCTGCGATTTCTCCTTTCAACAGCTATAATCTACAAGCCAAAGATAAATCCCTTGGGATAATCTGTACTGGCTTGGCATTTAATTACCTTAATGAAGCGTTTGGCGGCAAAGAGATACCCTATCCGGTGGTGAAGATATGCCAATACCCCTTGCCAGCAGAGCAAATTCACGCTCTCTACAACACCTGTGACAGTTTGATGATATTTGAAGAGGGCATGCCCCTCGTGGAAGAACAATTAAAAGGGCTATCCTTTGCCGGACAAAAACCAATTCACGGCAGGTTAGATGGTACTTTATCCAGAGATGGCGAGCTAAACCCCAATAAAGTTAGACAAGCTTTGGGTTTGGAAGATACCTATGGTAGCGATGTTCCCGCTACTGTTGCCGCCCGCCCGCCCATGCTTTGTGTTGGTTGCCCCCATGCAGATTCGTACTTGGCGTTAAATGAAGCAATGGAACAATATGGTAGAGGACACGTGTTCAGTGATATCGGTTGCTATACGCTAGGTTTCATGCCTCCCTACAATGCAATAAATTCCTGTGTGGATATGGGAGCCTCTATAACCATGGCAAAGGGAGCTTCTGATAGCGGATTGTTCCCAGCAGTAGCTGTTATTGGGGATAGCACATTTGCCCATTCCGGGATGACAGGTTTGTTGGATTGCATCTTCGATAAAGCGAATGTGGTTATCGTTATTCTAGATAATTCTACTACAGCTATGACAGGTGGTCAGGATTATACAGCGTTTGGTAAGTTAGAAGATATCTGTGCCGGACTTGGCGTGGAAAAAGAGCATATTAGGGTATTTGTACCTTTTAAAAAGAACTATCCTGAAATGGTGCAAATTTACAAGGAAGAAATAGCCTACAACGGTGTTTCGGTTATTATTCCGCGAAGAGAATGTGTGCAGACGCTAAAGAAAAAATACAAGATGGAGGTGCCAACATGAAAAAGGATATAATACTAGCAGGTGTGGGTGGACAAGGTATATTAACCATTGCTACCATCATTGGCACTGCTGCCTTAAAGCGTGGAATGCACCTGAAACAAGCCGAAGTTCACGGCATGAGCCAGCGTGGGGGAGATGTGCAATCTCACCTTCGCATCTCTGATGAACCTATATGGAGTGATCTTATCAGCTTAGGTGGAGCGGACATGATTTTAAGCGTGGAGCCAATGGAAGCTCTTCGCTACTTGCCGTATCTTAACAAGGAAGGCTGGATTATCACCAATTCTATGCCCTTCAAGAATATCGCTGTTTACCCTCCCGAAGAGGATATTTATGCAGAGATTAAGAAGATAGGCAACCATGTACTCTTCGATGCTGATGCCATTGCCAAAGAAATCAAAGCCAGTCGGTCTATGAATATAGTAGTTCTTGGAGCGGCAATAAAACATTTAGGATTTACTAAGCAAGAGATTGAAGACGCAATAAAAACCATCTTTGCCCGCAAAGGTGATGTCATTGTGGAAGCCAATCTCAGAGCTTTGCAAGCTGGAATGTTAATTAACTAAATGTATTCTTTATGGTACAGCTCTGTTGTGTTAAACATACATAGTTGCCACCAACAATACAGTTCTGTCAGTCTCGCTATTTTACCGGGATTGGTGTCCTTCTCTGCATCTTAACATGCACTAAGGTATTGACAGCTATAACGAAACAATAGTTTAATTACCCAAATGAGGGCAGACATTCAACTGCCCTCATTTTTACAATGTTGGTTTAATTTATTGAGCTTAGTGGTTTGATATCGGTGAGCTTACGCATCCCGAGATAGAATAAAACACTGTTAATGAGACAATCCTGAAGATTTAGGTCTGGAATTTGCATAATAGAAAGATAGCACTGTTTTCATGTGTGAATAACATTACATACTGGTCAAGGAGTTAAAATGCGTAAGTACTATATTTGCATAATCTTATTTTGCCTTGTGTTTTCCCTCTTTGCACAGGACGAAATTACTAACCAACTAAAGTTTGGGCTAATATCATCTCCAGTTTATAATCTGGATTTAAGGCTTTCAAACGTATTACAGAAGGTTTATGTAACCGTTGACTTTAAAGTTAAACCAGATAGTACGTTGGCTGCAGATTACTTCAGCTTTTTCATGAATCAAGATGCTAATCTTGAACAAGTGTTCATAAACTCTAAGCTAGTATCACCGAGTATCACTACCAACCTGCAAGTGGAACATTTTGTCCCTTCTCTTCCTGTGCCGGCATTGTTAGATCCGAACTCTGTGGAAGTGTGTTATAGCTTAAAAAGGTCTTTGTTTGTTTCCCAGGATTCAGTTAGCGTAAAGCTTAAATATTGGCTTCCCTTGCCAAAATGGCAACCGGTGGCAGATGGTTCTCATATCATTGGTTTCTTATCAGAATATTATTGGTTTCCTAGAAATGTTGAAACCCGTAGCACAGTATATGTCAAGTTGCAGAGTGCAGCGTGTTACACCCTTGAGTTAGATGAGCCATGCTGTTTTTCCGAGATTGATGGCTTACGTATGCAAAGCGGTTGTTTTAGGGATGGACTTGGTAAATCATCATTTTTAAAAATTGTTAGAGGCTAAATTAGCTCAGCCCGGTAGAGCAACTGATTCGTAATCAGTAGGTCGGGGGTTCAATTCCCCCATTTAGCTCCAGAATATACGGCTTGTCTTTATTGTAGGCAAGCCGCTTTGTTCATATCTGTTTATTTGCAGTAACGGTAAGGGCAGTTGCGATATTTTTCTGGTATAGCATGCATGTAATCGTTTATGTTCTCAAGATGATGGGCATCGCTACCCACGGAAAACAGTTTACCGCCCAAGCTGTGGTAAAGCTCTAAATGTTCTGGCTCCGGGTGAAAATGTTGATAACCCCTACGCAAGGGACCAAAGTTTATCTCCAATGCGATATTACGGTGTATCATAACTTCAAATATCGCTTTTATAATCGGCAAAGCGTTAGATTCATCCGGAACTTGCTTGTAATACCTTTTATAGACACCCAAATGTCCCAGTATATCAATATTGCAATTCGTAACCATATCAAGGTTATGCTCGTAGTATTCAATTACTTCGGCATCGGAAAGGGGGTGGGGAAGAGGCAGCGCAACATTGGTATGATTCCTAAGGAAATGCACCGAACCCATGATAACATCGAAGTTCAAGCCTTCAATGAGAGCGGCTGCGAAATCTTTAACCCTGTGATAATCGCCAATCTCAACGCCACAAAGGATGCGAAGCTGGGGATACTTTGCTTGTAGTACATTAATGCGGGCTTTATATCTGGTTAACGAAGGCAAGCCCAAAACGCTTAGCTCCTCGGGTAACAAATCCAGATGTTCAGTAATCGCTATTTCATCGTAACCAAGAGCGATTACCTTTTGAACAAGCTCCTCTGCCTTGATTTTGCTATCGAAGCTATCTTCTGTGTGGATATGGTAGTCGTATTTCATAATTTCCTTGCTAGTATCGCAGCACCTAAGGCACCGGTTATTTCTGGTTCTGGAGGTCTGAAGATATGTGTGTCTAATTCATTTGCTAAACACTCAGCCAAATCATCATTCTTTGCCACTCCGCCGGTAAATATTACAGGGGCTTCCCAGGCTAGGGGTGCCATTTGCGAGGCAATTCTATGGCTAATACTAGTATGGACAGACTTGGCGATATCCTCGGCTTTAACAGCGGATGCCATCATGCCGATTATTTCTGATTCTGCGAAAACCACGCAGGTTGAATTTAGTTTCATCTGGATTGTGCTTTGGGATGCAAGCAAGGCAAGAGCCGAAACATCACAACCAAGCCTGATAGCAGTCATTTCCAAAAACCTACCCGTTCCTGCTGCGCATTTATCGTTCATCACAAAATCGTCCACTTTAGCATGCTTGCCGATGCTGATAATCTTGGAATCTTGCCCGCCAATATCAATGATGCATCTGGTTTCCGGAAAGTAATACAGGCATCCGCTGGCATGGCAGGTTATCTCCGATAGCACTGCATCAGCTTGGGGGAAAAGCTTGCGTCCGTAACCGGTAACTCCGATACAGCCAATATCTGCCCTCGTAATGGATAACTTTTCAAAGGCTTCCCTTAGTAAAGCATCTACACTGTCCATTACCGAGATATCGGTGCTGCGGTAGGCAAAGTGGTTTATGGTACAAGTATCATCGTTATACACCACCAGCTTTGTGTTGCGAGAACCAATATCGATACCAAGCTTTAACACACTACACCAACAAATGTAAATACTGATTATCTAGCTTTAGCCACTTTTGGGTAATGCTATTGATAGTTTCCACATTCACTGCTTTTAGCCTGGCTTCGCGCTCCATATAGAATTGCGGTTCATAGCCCAAAGCAGCGAGATTGGACATAGACGACGCCGTGTATGAAACGCTTTCGTAATCAAAACGATTCATGCCGATTAGATACTTCTTCGCCATTATAAGCTCGTCCACATCAATCCCATTTACCACAATATCGGCAAGTATTTCCTGCATCACTTTCACACACTTGCGATAATCATCTTTATCGCAAAAGGCATAAGCATTCCAGAATCCCAAATCACTCACCGAACTGAAATCAAAACCTGTTTGGTAGGCATAACCGTATTTCTCACGCAAGATATCATAGAATCTGGAGCTAATGTCACCCCCCAAAATGTGTGAAAGCACATGAAAGGCAGCGTTCTCTTCTCGGTTATCAGCGGGTGTGGCAAATCCACCTAGTGTCTCGTCAATCATCAAATGTCGGATAAAGCCTTTTCAGCTTTACCCGTGAGTCTTTGGTCGTAAACTGCCAATTAATACTGCTATTTCGTTTGTTCCTATCATCAACCCAATGACTCACTT
>JAQUJJ010000184.1 GCA_028681035.1 Candidatus Cloacimonadota bacterium | reverse complement strand
ACTCATTGGAAGAAACGTTTAGCAACAGCGCTAACTGGAGGCTTCCTAATGTTACATACAGTAGTAGGATTTGCGGCTCCAGTTGAGATGACTCTAGAAGAGAGCATTGCGATGGCTTTGAAGAATAATTCAGCAATCAAGCTTGCCAATATGGCGAGAGACAGTGCAGAGCAGGCAATTGATGTGGCCAAAGGTGCTAAGGGAGCATCGGTAACGTTAACTCATTCTGATGCACGTGCTAAAATTATTGGCAGTTCTGCCACTAATAAATTTGCTAATAATATAACAGTAGGTATGAATTTATATACGGGTGGCCAAACCGAAAGTGCAATTGAATCCGCTAAGCTTAGTTTAAAAGTATCGGATTTGGGCATTGAGGCAAGCAAACAACAGATCAAGTTGAATGCGACGAATACATACTTTACCGTTTTGCAGACGCAAAATGCCGTTAAAGTGGACCAAGAAACAGTGGATCAAATGACAGCGCATCTGGCAAATGTCCAAGCACAATACGCGGTAGGTACGGTAGCTAAAACCGATGTATTAGCCTCGCAAGTAGCATTGGCCAATGATCAGCAGGTTTTAACGAAAGCACGCAATGCGTATGATGTAGCAGTAGCTAGTTTTAATAACGTAGTGGGTCTGCCGCTATCAACCGATGTGATATTGAAAGATAACTTAAAACATGAAAAGTATACCATGTCATTTGCCGATAGTATAAAGTATGCACTGGAGCATCGTCCGGATGCTATTCAGGCTAAATATAATATTGACATAGCAAAAGAAACAGTGAAAGGTGCGCAAGGGGCTAAATTGCCGACGGTGGCTGCAGCAGCGAGTACCGGTTGGAGTGATACAAACTTTCCTGGAACGGACAATAATACTTGGTCGATTGGTTTAACGGCTACGTGGACGCCTTTTGATGCAGGTGTGAATAATGCGAAAATCAAAAAGGCTGATTCGGCAGTGCGGACAGCTACCGAAACTGCAAAGCAGACCAAAGATACAATCGAATTAGCAGTACGTACTGCGTACCTAACGATGACAGAAGCGGAAAAACGGATTGATACTTCGCAAGTAACAGTGGAGCAAGGTCAAGAAAATTTAAAAATTGCTCAAGTACGTTATAGTGCTGGTGTAGGTACGAATACCGATGTAATTGATGCACAAGTAGCATTAACAACAGCGAAGATGAATTATATTCAAGCTTTATATGATTATAATACTGGTAAAGCAAATTTGGAAAAAGCAATGGGGATTGCTGTTAGCGGCAAATAGACATTGCGCTAAGCAATAGGTTATAGTCAATGTAACTTTATGCTAATATAATGAGGAATGGGCAGGTTGAAGAAATTCAATCTGCCTTTTTTGAGTTGCTTTTATAAAGAAGATAATGGCGATTGATGCTTGATGGTAAGGGCAAAAGGAGAATGTTTTTGTTTTGCATTGGGAATGGAAAAACTTAATAAATGTTTATACTTATTTGTAGATCTATAGTATAATTAGTAGGATAATGGGAAAATATTCTATAAATTACCGTGAAAAAGATAATGTTATCTATTAAATCTAAATAGTCAGCCATCTGGATATTTTTACTCTTCTGGAAATGGGAATCATGAGGAGGTAACTTATATGCAAAGAAAATGGAAACGACGTTGGCAACGCACCATCGTAAAAATGATTGTTCCGCCGATCTTAGCGACTGGCCTATTCTTCAGTGCCTATACTCCCGTTGTGGCGAGTCCATCAGGGTCGACGGTTACATCTGGTTCGGCGTCTATCACGACAAATGGTACTAAAATGACCATTGCGACCAGTGATAAAGTCGCCATTAACTGGAAAAACTACAACATCGCCAAAGGCGAAACCATTCAGTACATCCAGCCGAGTGCAAGTTCTGTCGCCCTTAACCGAGTGACAGGCAATAATGCTTCGTCTATTTATGGTACGTTATCTGCCAATGGCAAGGTCTTTCTAATTAATCCGAATGGCATCTTATTTGCCCCTGGATCGCAGGTGAATGTTGGCAGTCTGGTGGCCTCGACGCGAGATATTTCTGATCGTAATTTTATAGCAGGTACATATACTTTTAATGGTGGTAGTAGTGCTGCTGTCGTTAATCAGGGAAGCGTCATCGCTAGTGATGGCGGCTATGTAGCGCTTCTTGGCGCACAGGCAAAAAATGAAGGAAGTATAGTGGCGAATCGAGGCACAATCGCGTTAGCAAGCGGCAATGCTGTTACGCTGGATTTGGCGAACGACGGTTTCTTAAACTTGGTCGTTGACCAGTCAGCTCTGTCAGCCAGTGTTGCAAATAACGGAGTCATTCAAGCCGATGGTGGTAAAGTCTATATGAGCGCCAAGACGGCGGATGCTTTAGCTGGAACAGTGGTCAACAACAGTGGCATCATTCAAGCGAAAAGTATAACCAGTAAAAATGGCGTCATTATTTTAGACGGCGGCACGAGTGGTGTTGTGGTAAATAGCGGGATACTAGATGCCAGTGGCAAAGATAGCGGACAGATTGGCGGTACTGTGAAAGCACTGGGAGAGACAGTTCATTTAGCTTCTGGTACCCGTATTGATGTAAGCGGCGACGCAGGAGGTGGAAACGTCCTGATTGGTGGGGCGTACCAAGGCGGCAACAGTGAATATGCGGCAACAACAACGACAGTGGCCTCTGGGGCTATGATTGCAGCAGATGGCATCACAAGAGGAAACGGCGGCAAGGTCGTGGTATGGGCCAATGGTACGACAAACTTTGAGGGAACGATTACTGCACGTGGTGGCAGTGTGAGCGGAAATGGGGGAAGTGTAGAAACATCGGGGAAGCAGACACTGATTCTGGCGGATACGGCGCGCGTAAACACTACGGCGGCAAAGGGGGCCACGGGTACATGGCTTTTAGACCCGGCGGATTTTACCATTGGCGATACCGATGGTCTGAATTCTATTAGTGCATCTACACTGCACACAGCACTTGAAAATTCGAATGTAACGATTGCCACGAGCAGTAGCAATAATACGATAGTTTCGACAATGGTAAATAATAGCAACGATACTAGTGATAACCTTGAAAATGGTGATATCATTGTGAATCGTGATCTGACGTGGGCGTCGGCGTACATGTTGACGCTTTCTGCTTATAACAACATCATTCTGAATTCCTCAATTATCGCGCCAAAAGGCGGCCTGACTCTTACGGCCAATACGTCTAACTCAGGCGATGGCATCACCAGCGGTATCATTACGCCAAGCAGAACTAGCAACCTTAACGTTGGGGTTTTCACTCTGACCAACGGCACCTGGGGGGAAATTGATAGTACTTTATCAGGTTTTTTGGCTGCTGATTTTCGCATTAGCGGCGGTACCTTCCTTCGGGCGTTAGGAGGAGACGGTAACATTGATGGTGGCACTCCTTATCAGATTGCTGATGTGTACGGGTTGCAAGGTATCGGCAGTAATGGTATGCTGGGCAATTGTTATATTTTGGCTAACAATATTGATGCCAGTGGCACGGCAAATTGGAATGGCGGCGCAGGTTTTGTGCCAATTGGTATCGGTGGCACTTTAGAAGATGGAAATTTTACGGGAAGGTTTGATGGCAACGGTAAAGTGATAAAAAACTTGACTATTTACTTACCTAACAGACAGTTTGTAGGTTTGTTTGGGGCAACATTTAACTATCAGCCCACAGAAATACCAAGTATTCAAAATATTGGGTTGGAGAACGTGAATATTGTTGGGAACCAGTATGTTGGCGGTTTAGTCGGACAAAGTGATGGCAGCGGTATCGCAAACTCCTATAGTACTGGTGTGGTAACGGGCGTTGCAGGCTTTGCCGGCGGTTTAGTAGGGTTTAACTACCGCGATATCAAAAATTGTTATAGTACTGGTACGGTGCGAGGCAGTGATCACATCGGTGGTTTGGTAGGACATAACTTTGATAATGGCAATATCAATACCAGTTACAGTACAAGCACGGTGATAGGTCTTGGTTCCCCTTCGATTGGCGGTCTGGTGGGAGAAAACGCGGGTGTTATTGTTAGCAGCTACAGCACCGGTACGGTGAGTGGCAACCAGGCAGTAGGTGGCTTGGTAGGGAAGAACTATGGTGCTATCATTAACAGTTACAGCATCGGCACGGTGAATGGTAGTCAGACAGTAGGTGGCTTGGTAGGGGAGAACTATGGTCCTATCGTTAGCAGCTACTGGAATACAGATATTGCTCCTTTAGGGGTTGGTAATAATTCAACGAATACTACTAGTGGTGTAACTGGTCTAACGACTGGGCAGATGATGCAAAGTGCGAACTATTCAACAGACTGGTGGACTATTGATACGGATGGTAGTAACAGTGCTGCGAATTGGCGCATCTATGAAGGGCGCAGTTATCCGCTATTGAAAGCTTTCTTAACGCCTTTAACTGTCACTGCTGGTGGTCCTACAGTGTACAGTGGAACTACTTCTATTCCTGTCACCTACTCGACAACACCAAATAGTTCACTATTGATGGGAAATCTGACCTATACTCTGGCTGATTCTTTCGGAACTACCGTCAATAGTGCGGTCAATGTTGGTACATATGAAGTTACAGGGGTGGCTGGTCTTTATTCCACTCAGCAAGGCTACGATATTACCTATGCAAGCAATACACTCATAATCAATCCGCTCGCATTAACAGCATCGCAAATAAGTACTGTGAGCAAAACCTATGATCGTAGTACAAGTGCAACCTTTGGTGATAATGCAATCCATCTTTCCGGGGTGCTAAGTGGGGATAGCGTAAGTGTAAGTGGTACAGGAACCTATGCGAGCCCCAATGCAGGCACAAGTACAGTATCCGTTGACAATGTGACGATAAGCAATAGTAACTATAGTTTGGCAGTATCAGATGTTGCGGGCGGGAGACTGAATGGCCAGATCAATCCGCTAGCGTTAACGGCATTACAAACAAGTCCTATGACCAAAACCTATGATGGTGATGGTAGCAACGTAATATTTGCTGGCAATACCATTCACCTTTCCGGGGTGCTCAATGGGGATAGCGTAAGCGTTATTGGTACAGGAACCTATACGAACCCAAATGTAGGCCCAAGTGCAGTATTAGTTAGCAGTGTGACGTTAAACAACGGTAACTATAGCTTGGCAGTATCAGATGTTGCAGGGGGAATGCTGAATGGTCAGATCAATCCCAAACCACTACAATACTCTGTGGGCGATGTAACCAGCGTTTATGGCACGTTGGCTAAAGTTGGGACGGCCACGTTGAACGGCGTACTACCGAATGATATACCGTTAGTGAGTGGCACGGTGGGGATAGAAGATAGTGCTGGGCGCGCGGTAACGTTGGCGGCTAATACACAAGTGGGAAAATACAGTGAGAAGGTGAATAGTCTCACGGGCTTGGCAGCCGGCAACTATATATTGTCGACAAGTGATAATAGCCCTGGTATGTTGATAATCAATCCGATAATAGCGCCGGTTCCGATGGTTGCGGCAATTACTAGTGCTGTTACAGGAGTAAGGCCTGGGACGATACCGATAGTATCACCTGTCAGTAATATTGGTGGTAGTAGCGGCATATTTGGGCTGAACATAGTTAGTGGTGGTGTGAACATGGATGCGCTAGAAGGTGCTATGTATCCAGGTCTGCGTCCGCCTACGCCTCCGACTCCGACTGTAGGTCCGGGTCGTCCGGAACCAGGCCGTCCGGGTTCGTCTGAGGTTGTAGGTCCAAGTCGTCCAGGACCAGGCCGTCCAGGTACGCCTGAGGTTGTAGGTCCAAGTCGTCCAGAACCAGGCCGTCCAGGTACGCCTGAGGTTGTAGGTCCAAGTCGTCCAGAACCAGGCCGTCCAGGTACGCCTGAGGTTGT
>JAQUJJ010000183.1 GCA_028681035.1 Candidatus Cloacimonadota bacterium | reverse complement strand
AAAAGGTTTGTGCTCGCAGAGTGTGCGGATTCCACAGAATAAAACCTGCCGTACTCATCAAACACATAGACCAAGGTCATCGGAGACAAGGAACCGCCTGTCAGGACGTGCCCAGTATTGCGTCCGAAGGTATCTTGCTTACGGTCGATGATGTAGCCGTTCTGGGTTTCGTAGTCGAGGGTTAAGCCATCATAATGAAAGGTTCTGGCTGAGGTTGAACTTGATGCTGATATGATACGGCTTAAACGGTCATGGGTGAAGGTTACATCTGGTGTTGAGTCGGAATAGTCAATGTCAGTGAGCTGGCCGAGATTATTGTATACGTAGGTGGTAGTTTTACCTCTCGCATAAGTTCGGGTTTGGATTTTACCAGTTTCTGTGTATGTGTATGACGTTCCGTTTCCATCAGCATAGAGCTTGTTGGTAAGAAGCCCTGTTGCTTCATCATATTGCCACTGTGTTATATCGAGCCCCTGAACATTGCAATCGTTGAGTGTTTCCTCATCCGTTAACAAGGTATTGAGGTTGACGTTCGCATATTCATTACTGCGGGTTGTAGCCATTGCGATCATGCGACCAGCCGTATTGAATTCATACGCCACAGGGTAGCTTGTGCCCCACGTCGCAATGGCTTGTCCTTGCGAATTATAGGCGGTGTGGTCGACCTGATAGAGGGCGTTTGCAACCATCGTTCGCTGACCGAGGTTGTTACAGAAGTAATACGTTTTGTTCGTGGAACTTTGAGTATAACTCACCTGCCCCAAATCATTGTAGACCGTAAAGGTTGTGTTCGTGCGGCCGTCAGTTGCTATAACCTGCCGTGCGTATCCGTCGTATGTCCAGCTATTGGTGATGGCTGATGAAGAGATGCTCAGCACCGGATAACCACTGATGGCTTTCTGTATGCTGTCCTGTGTTGAGGTCGGCGTATCCGTCACCTGCCATATTGTGACGTTGGCCGTATCGGTATATGTTGAGCTGCGGGTGATATTACCGAGCCAGTCTTCGATTTCACTTTGAGCGGTGAGTGTTCCACCATTATAAGTATCCTCACCAAGGCCGGTTATACGCACTCTGGAAATTGAGCTGGTTATACAGGTTGCAGAGTTTGTTTCAGCCCACACCATGTTGTATGCAACCTGCCACCAGTCATTGGAGCGCAGCTCATAAATCATGTCAATCCTGTTAATCCTGTCTAAACCTGCATAATCAAAATAAAAAGACTTCAACTTTTTATAAAAATACGTTACACGGATTTGATAGTTTTGCGACATATAAGTATGCCCTTTTACCGGTTCTTTCAATTATAATTCTCCTAAAACTCTTTTTCGCCCTATAAACACTGGCTTACTCGTAAATCTCACATACAGACTATTTTTTTGATCCTAAGGGTGCATCCATATTTAAAAGATCACTTATTAACAAAGACATATCACCTTGGTCATGAACTCCCTTACTTAAATGAGAATTTATTAACTTTAATTGCCTCGTTAGTCTTTTGTGATTCTTTTGTTTCCAAGAATTATCAATTTCAAAAAAAACAACATTGAATCCATTCAAATATTCAGTCCAAGACAATGTGTTTGCAACAGAAACACTTACTCTACTGCTTAAGATGCTGCATATAATTATAGATGTTATAACTGTTATTATTCGTAACAACCTTTTCTTTAAAAGATATTCAAGAATTATAGTAGTTAATATAATGATCAATATAATAATGTATGACCTCATAAATTCACCACCTTCACATTTATTTGGTTTATTGGTTGAAGTTTAACTCAGAGAAAAGATTCCATGATGCTCTAACATTAAACGATTTAGCGTGCCCATGTATTTCAAGATCATGCATCCATTTGTCCGAAATGTGTTCGCTTCCCTCCCAACAACATTTCTTTGAGAAGTTATCAAGGCCCGGGAAAGATACATTAATTTTCTCATTACTTTTCGTGTCAGAAAAAGTGTATTTTTCTGATGGAAAATAAGCTTTGATAAAACCAAATTCTTTGCTGTAATTTATGATAACTCTGCCGACCGATGTACTCAAGTCGTTATGCGTGTAAGCTATTAGGCTTATGCTCTCTAAAGGATTATTTAACAAATATTTATATGCTTTTTGATTCTGGTCAATAATGCCTGTGTCACTTTTAAGTTGATTGTATTTCAGAATAATAGCGGACCCAGATTTAGACATATAGTTTTTCAAAAACTTTATTGTTAAACTTTTATCAGAATCACCCCATGCTGCTATAGCATTACCTAGTGAGGCGTATTTAAGAAACTTATTTATTGCGCATGCTAGCTGTTTAGCTTCTTTTTTTGTTAAACGGTCTCCATATGCAAGTCCTAAATAATCCCACTTATTTATCACATCATTATTGACAAAACCTACCTCATTCAAGCCTCCCTTAATTCCAGCTGGGTCTCTGGAGAGCCACCTCGCCAAAGGTGGTTTGTAGAAACGCAATTCATAAGAAACCAGTGTGGTTCCTTTATCAAACGGTTTGGAGCTGAACCAATGCGTAAAGCCGTCCTTCATCGAACCGCTGTATTTTGTTTCACCGAAAGCGTTATGTTCGCCATGCGCAACTGTTGATCCGAAAACATCCACATATTCAGTGATGTTGCCGTTGGCATCTCCAACCGCGAAATACGTGTTGGTTTCGGAACTTGAAACTTTTGTGTCACACAGCAAACCTCCAACACCGCCTGCGCCTTGAAGTGTGCCCGACAAATCCAAGCCCCATGTATAATAGGAGATGTTGGTTGCTGGTGTTACGTGGTCAATGATTATCTCAGCCGCGATGTTCCATCCGTCCCAGATGTAGTTGCGGGTTTCTATGGGGTTCCATGTTCCGGGGTTGGCTTGTGGATTCATGGGGTAGCCAGCCTCGCGTCCACTGAGTTCTTTTTTAAATTTCTCAACACGCAGATTTTTATAGTTGTACTTGTACTCAAACATGTATGCGCCGTTTGTCACAGAATAAGGTTCGGATTTCACCAACCGATTTTCAGCATCGTAGCTATGTTTCCATTTTACGCCATCGCAGGTCAGATTACCGTCGAGATCGTGCTGGATGAACATCGTAGAACCAGCAGAGTTCACAGAGGTATACTGGTTGAGATTATTGGCGGTATACAAATTTGTGACTGACAACTGATCACTGTCAACGGCAGACTGCTCACGGTTTCCTATGTCATCATAGACAATGCTGTGTTCATTGGAGTTCATCACAGCGTTGGTTACCTCACTGCGGATATTATAACCAAATGTATTGGTGACGGTCGACCCGTTATAATAATCAATGCGGCTGGTTCGCTTTCCGGTGCTGTCACAGGAGTAATTAAAAAATGAAACCACAGAGGGCACAAGGGCCACAAAGGAGTTAGTAACGGCTGAAATAAGGTTACGGTTGGGTTCGTATGTACGTGTGACAATGAGATTTGTCGTGTCGGTTGCTGGGGTTGTGGCTGTATAGCCGCGGATAAACTGTGTGCCCGGCAAATATGTGTATGTGAATACGTTGGTCTCGGTACCGATGATTGAGGTGATGGCGTTAAGGCGATTTTGTGCGTCGTAACCGAATACAATTTTTTGGACAGGATAAACAGTATTTACAGGATTTAAAATTAATTCAGAATAACGCCCATATGTATCATAACTGCGGGTGATGACTTCGAAGGCGTTGGTTTCAGCGATTAGACGGCCCTTTGAATCATAGCCGAAGGTGGTTGTGCCGGTGCCGTCCTCGACTTTGATGAGCTGGCCGATGAGGTTGTAATAGTTGGTAACGCTTGGAGTATCATCGTTGTAATCCGTGGTCCGTATGCTGCCGGTGGCTGTATCGGCATATCCGTAGGTCGTGATGATGTTGCGCGCCCATTTTCGAGTAGCAATTCGTCCATCATCGAGATAGGTGTATGCCGTGCTTTTTCCATCGGCATAGAGTTTGTTAGTTACAGCACCAGTGAACAGGTCATAATGCCAACGAGTGATGTCGGAGTTGCCAGATTCGTTGCGCCAAGTGTGAAGCTCAGTCATGCGTCCAGCCGCGTCAAAAGCTGTCTCGGTTGGATAGGTCGCGCCTTCACTGCGATAGATTTGCCCATTACCAGAATAATAGTTCACTGTTTGATTGCCCTTGGCATCGGTCACTGCGATCTTATAAGCTCCCAGTTTATCGGCAACTACTTGCTGTGTGGAGTAGCTCGTGGTATTGGTGCCGCATGCTGTGACCTCGTCGACCGTCGCCAGACTTCCATCATCATGGTATGTAACAACACTCTTTAATTCGCGACCATTCGCGTAATTCGTAGTTTTAGTTCTCCTAGAAAAACCATCGTAAAAATGTTCTGTAACTCCGCCGAGGCTGTTACTTGAGTACGTCTCATAGCCTGCCACGTAATAACTGACGTTCGTTGTATTAAACGTAACATCAACACTCTTGGCGACCTTAGTCGCATTTGCAGGATCAACTGACTCTGTGTTAATAATTTTATTTTCATCGGCATCAATTGATATAGAGCAGCTGTTATTCTGGAGCGTCAAGCCTGTGAGTTGCGTTCTGTGGACTGCTGTTGTCAGCGCATCCTCACCGGGCTTGTAGAACATTGAGGTCGCGCAACTCCACCACTCTCCCTCTGTGTTCTCTGTGCTCTCTGTGGTTAAATTTATTACATATTTGTCCAATAGAATGATGTTCGTAAGCGTGAAACTCAGTGGATCAAAGTCAAGCGTTTGTCCAGCTGCTATGCTAATTGTCGCAGTTCTTTCTCCAAGTTCATTGTAATCAAAAACCGTTGACGAACCGTCGTGGCTGATTGTCCGTACAAGCAATCCCGCATTATTGTAGAGATTGGATGTCGTTAGCATTGCTCCGCCTGTTCCGGCTCTTGAACTGGCCACACCCCGCCCAAGAAAATCGCTGGTGACAACGGATTGCATGATCCATTCTCCATCGTCATATTTTACATAAGCTGTTGTCTTCTTCCAGCCGTTAGGCTGGATATCAGATTCCGCCTTCGCCATTTTTTTCAACTGTTCGCCTGAGACGGGATCTGTCCATTCAATGGTCGTCTCCGGTTCGCCATTGTCCAGCCGTATGGCTGTGGTTGTCACCCCGGCGCGGATGGTTTCATCCTTAATTATACAGGGTCTCTGAGAATAATTAATTGAGATACGATTGGTTGTCACAACCCCGAGCAAGTCGGTGGTGACTTTGAAATGGCTGGCATACTCAGGATACTCGGTTATTATAGTTTGCCGTGGATAAATTGCGCCATTGACTGACCGGTAGCTGTTCGTGACCCTGCCAAGCAGATCGACATAGCTCCCGCTTACCGGATATGCTCCGTTCGCACCGGGCAGGAGACCAGGAGAAAGCACCATCGTTTTTGAGTGCAGTTGGTTTGTCTTTTGCGGGTATTGTGTTAATACTCCGAAACGGTCTATGCTTTCAAGCAGGCTACAGCAATCCCATGTGTTATTGATAGCGGTCCCGTCGCTATACTCGGTAGTGGTCAGACGGCCTTTGTCATCATAGCTGTTGTCCTCATACGACAGCATAACATCATCCTGCGCCCCACGGTATAGAAAAGTTTGACGGCTGAGGGTGTGGCCGTAATAGAGGTCTCTCACTTCGACTTCATAGGTGCTGCAGTCAGCGATTCCCTCAGGTTTGGATTCGGTTCCCGTGTATGCCACAACGATCAGAGCATCGCGCTCATCAGCTCCATAAGTCCCGAGTTCGTATTCCCAGCAGGTGGTTGAGCCATCCTCGTTTCTCTGATAAAGGGGCCGCCCGTCAAGGTAGCGGCTGCCGCTGTAGGTTTCAATAAATGATGTCTCAACTGAAATTTTGTTGGCCGGGTCGGTTATTGTGGAGTTCT
>JAQUJJ010000047.1 GCA_028681035.1 Candidatus Cloacimonadota bacterium | reverse complement strand
ATAGCCAAATAACTGCAAGCCTTTTTGGCTCTGTACCTGGTAATTCTTCCAGTCTTTGCCCACAGAGCGTATCTTCTTGGCATCGGTTACTATGGCGAAGATGCGTCCGGTCTTCACAAAGTAAAGCTCGTGGTCATACAACACGCCAAAGAATAGCGAGATTCCCTTTTCTACCAGAGAACTCTTCCGTAAGCGGGCATGCAGTTTCCAATGCAAATCTGCAAAGAAACTTCTCAGCCATTTCTCAATTTCCATGCGGGAGATATTATTTATCTCAGAGTTCAGCACTTCCAGCTTAATCTCGGCTACAATCTCTTCCAACACCACATCTTTCTCTGGATGCCAGGTTAGCAGGAACCAAGCAAAGCGCCCATCTTTGGACGCTCTATATTCGCATATACTGCGCGGTGGTGATGCTTCCCGGCTTTGGAGTGATATCATTTAGCTACTCCACCAGCGAAAGAAACTACGCCATGTTACCCGCATCAGGGTGGGAATATCCATCAGCATATTTGTATAAGAGGCATTGGCTAGGGGACACCAGCATTCTTTCTTATGTATTGACCTGCGTTCCAGTTCTGCCTCCGGGGAATACCATATCTTGCGGAAGTTATACTTTTCTTTGCGCAGATTCCCTAAAGGCTTGGCTTTAACACAGCAAGTCCAGATATCACCATCGGGCGAAATCTGGCAGGACGCAACACCCGAATAACAGGGTATCACCTGAGTCTGGTCGCGCATAATCTTTTTCACCAAATTGTAATACTCTATCCTGAAAGCCTGAGTTATCTTCATCATGCCTTTGTATTTGCCGTTCTTGATGCGGTGTATCAGATAATCCACAGCACTTTTATAGGACACCAGTGAAGGCGTGATATCCGTGCCTATCGTATCCAATTCCTCTCTTTCTTCGGCAATCTCGGTGATATAGCTATCGGGATTCAGGCGCATCAGTTCGTTGGCAATGGAAGAGAAATGTTCCACATTAAAGCGGGAGATAACGGTATGTATGCCTACGCTGAGATTCGGCTGTTTCAATGCTTTCAAGCCGTTGAAGGTAGATATCGCCTTCTTGTAATTCCCTGGCACATTGCGTATCTCATCATGCTGGTTTTCTATGCCATCTATGGAAACGTTAATAATCACCTGTGCCTTGGGGCAGGCTTTAGCGATGGCTTCAGCTTTATCCACCACAGTTTTCACCAGCAAGCCATTGGTGGGGATATTTATTATCCTCGGCTGGGATATCTTGTATATCTCACTTACAATCTCCACAATATCGTTTCGCAGGAAAGGCTCGCCGCCGCTATAGGTTATCCAATACGGCGAATGCCCAATGCTACGGAAGATTTGCTTGTATTCATCCACGCTAAGGTTCCTTGCCTTCTTCTTCCAAATTTTACAGGTGGAACAGCGTGAGTTACATGTGTATAAAAGGCTTACTGTATAATTCATGGGCATCAGTCGCGGTGCGCCGATATGCTTCATCAGCCAGTATCCAATTATTCTAAATAAAATACTTATCATTTATCCAACTTACTTTGTTAGGTTCTTTGTGGAGCGGGCAATTTCCCAAGTGAAGGGATTCTTTTTCTTTACGTGGTAATCCCAGCTTCCAAGCATACGGCAATACATTTCCAAGCCCATCACACAAATCAGTTTAAGAGCTTCACGTGGAGCATCTTTCAGCTCGGATAGCATTATCTTCAGCAAGGCGCCATTATCCTGAGATATCACCTTGTAATCCTGATGCTTTTCCAGCCACAGATGCCCGTTCTGAATGCGTCTGCGCTGCTTAATGAAATCCGCAATATTCTCCGGTCCCTTGTTGTGAATAATCGCCTCTGGGATATAGCGCAGCTTAAGCCCAAGATTACGAACAATCGCTTCAATGCTTGCCTCATCTACTGCCGAATCCCGCGGGATGCTATCCATCACCTTACGGAAGGCTATCATTTCTCCCAGCTTAGGAGATATTAACGCCATCCTGTGATGCAGTCGCCACAGCAAATGCACGGCATAGCCCATAAAAGTATCATAGCGATTAACTGGTACGGGTCTGCCACCGCAAGCACCAAGCTTTTTATCGCTAAAGGCAGTCACCAGCATCTCTATAGTGTGCTCCGCAGGAATAACATCCCCGCTAATCACCACCAATATCTCGTGCTTGGCTTCTGCCAAGAATATATTTATCGCCGCCGATTTACCTTCGCGCTTTGCTTGGGTAACAAGGCGAACCACCGAATGCTCCATCGCAAAAGTTCTCACAATATCATCCGTGCCGTCAGTGCTAGCACTGGATACCACGATTATTTCGGCAATCTCGGCTACCTCAGTTTTCTGTTGCAGCAAAGCATTCAACAAAGCTAGGATATTATCCGCTTCATTATGCGCAAAAATGCCGATTGAGCTTTTCAGTTTTTCCATCTATTATGTGTGCAATTCTGCCTTTTGTTTCTGTGCTATTTCTTTGCGAATACTATCCAGAATCCCATTGATAAACTTCGCAGTAGGCTCACTGCAAAAGCGTTTGGCAATCTCGATTGCTTCGTTAATCACTACTGCGGGGGGAGTATCGGTCAATAGCAGCTCGTAAACCGCCACGAAAAGTATGCTTCTATCAAGATGCGCAATGCTTTCCAAGCTCCAGTTATCACTATGCTTATCTATCTCCGCTTCCACATCTTCTATATTTATAATAGTGTTTTTCACCAGTTCATCAGCAAAGGCATACACGGGCGATGAGGGATTTATGTTCTCAGCGGAACTAAGGTTCTGCAACACTTCCGGGTATTCATTCAGCATGCCGTATTCCCTGAATTCACGCTCTGCTTCACTGAATTCCAGCGAGTATAGGCACTGCACCGCCATTTCTCTGGCTTTACGCCTTTGTCCCATTTCTCATCTCAATAAGTAGTCCCAACATTTCCAGAGCTGCGGTAGCTGCGCTAAAGCCTTTGTTCCCGGCTTTTGTGCCAGCACGCTCGATGGCTTGCTCTATGCTGTCTGTGGTTAAAACACCATATATCACGGGCTTGCGGGTGGCAAGGCTAACCTGAGCTATGCCCTTGGTAACCTCTGCACTCACGTATTCAAAGTGAGGTGTGGCACCACGAATCACGGCACCAAGGCAGATAACGGCATCCACATTCTTATCCAGTGCAGCTTCCTGAGCTATCATCGGAATCTCGAAAGCACCGGGACACCAGATAACCTGTATATCCTTTTCTTTCACTTCATGACGCAACAGGCAATCCAATGCACCATCCAGCAATTTTTGACCGATAAACTCGTTAAAACGGCTTACCACCAATGCGATGCGATAGCCCTTGGATACAAGCTTTCCTTCTATAACTTTCATCTTTCGCTCCTTTGAGCATGTGTTATTTCTTCTGAAATGCCAATATAATTAGCCTGCGAATTAGTTCAAGTAAAATCTTATCCAGCCTGTCTGTGGAGCCGTAATTTCTTACGCACCATGCTGTTAGTTTGCCGAGTTGTAATTTCACACGCCTCGTGTGAATTTTCCTAGTGTGGCATCAAGCATAAAGTGACGCTACATACATTTAAGGGTCTTGAACAAGCGGGACGCCTGTATCTCCGGGTAGCAGGAGGTATAGGCGTCTCGCCTGTACAGGTTTGCAGGTATCTTGTCTGCTACCATCTCCGAATTGGCAGTAACAGCGAGGCTCTCATCTAAGCATTCCTCCAATCTGTGGCAAATCTGAGTTTGCCACCCTATGCTTGACAAGACACTAGATAAACAGTCGGGGGCGATTGTTATTACTATGTAAGTGTGGAGTCGTTTCACCATTTTCGCAGCGTAATTGTGAGTAAAAACATTATTATCTATCATTTCATACTTTGCTCCAACTGCCCTATCATTGCCCATTCAATGTCCATGTGGAGGGCAATGATAGGGCATTGATAGGACAATGCTTGCAAGGAAGATGCTGTAATCCGCTAAAAATCAAGGATATAATATGGGCAGGTCAAATTATCATGAATTGTAAATAAACCAGTTCCATCAAAACAGTATTGAAAAGCCCTCTTATCCTCTTTCCCTCTTTTTTATCAGTCTTTTCTCTGCTTTTCTCTTTTTTCTCTGCTTTTCCTCTGTGTTGAAAAGAAAACTATAAGCTCACCCTAACTAACCATTCTCATAGCTAAATAGCTGTTTCAAATCATCTATATTCATGGTTTTCAGCACGCCTTGTCCGCCTTCGATAACCGTCTCGAACATCTCGCGTTTAGCCTCCTGCAGAGCGATAATCTTCTCTTCCACAGTGCCTTTGGCGATAAGTCTGAACACCTGCACTTTACGGGTCTGCCCTATTCTGTGGGTGCGGTCTATTGCCTGGTTTTCCACCATTGGGTTCCACCATGGGTCATACAAGATAACGGTATCTGCGGCAGTTAGATTCAGCCCCACCCCTCCTGTTTTTAGGCTGATGAGGAACAACTTCAGATCAGGTTCGCTTTCAAAACGCTTTACTGGAGTAACGCGATCCTTGGTTTTTCCATCCAGATAAGCATAGCTGATGCCGAGCTTATCAAACACCTTGCGCATGATGGCAAGCATTTGGACAAACTGACTGAATACCAACACTTTATGCCCGGCATTCGTGGCTTCGGTTACCAGTTCCACAAGTTGTTCCAGCTTTGAAGACGCCTCAATTTCAGGTAGAATATCGGGATTCGCCAGATGCGGGTGATTGCATAGCTGGCGTAGCTTAGTAAGTGCAGCAAGAATATGCACATAGCTAGGCATTTCGTTCCCATTGGGCATCAGCTTTTTCTGAACCATATCCAGTATTTGGAGATAAAGCTTTTCTTGGACAGGGCTAAGCTTGCACCAAGAGATTTGCTCCTGCTTATCGGGAAGCTCCAGCAGCACTTCTTTCTTGATGCGGCGCAGCATGAAAGGAGCCGCCATGCGCCGCAAAGAAAGCCTTGCCTGGGTATTATCATCGGAAGGCAGGTAGTTTTGCTTAAACTTGTTCAGGGTGCCCAGATAGCCCGGATTTAGAAAGTCCATAATAGACCACAGCTCTGTAAGGTTATTCTCCACAGGTGTGCCGGAAAGGGCAAGGCGATGGCGAGAATTGAGCTTTTTGATGGCGGAAGTACGCTGGGCAGAGACGTTTTTGATGTTCTGCGCTTCATCCAGCACTATCCACTCGAACTCCATCGTTCTCAACAGCGCAATATCACCCAGAACCATGGAGTAGCTCATGATAAACAGCTTAATATTGGGGCTGCCAAGAATCTCAGCACGGCTTGCCTTATCTCCCTCAACAATGGCAAAGGGGATGTTTGTGTGAAACTTATCTATCTCCGCAGCCCAGTTATAGAGCAGTGTTTTGGGGCAGATAACCAGCGAGATGCGCCCTTCGGCGGTGGTGGAAATAACGGAGAGAGCTTGAATAGTTTTGCCCAAGCCCATCTCATCGGCAAGAATACCGTTCAGATGATAGTGTGCCAGCATTTTAATCCAGGCAACACCGGCTTTCTGATAGCCGCGGAGTACGGTTTGCAGGTAAATGGGAAGTGCTTCGTTGCTGCTCATTCTGCGGCTGAGAAGCGCCTCAAACAAGCCTTCCAGCCACTCATCGCCTTTCATGCGGAAGGCGGGATTCTCTTCCCTTAGTTTTAGGTAATAGGGCAGGTTAATCATGCGGGCACGATAAACGTTGTCTGCCTTCAGTTCGCTTTGGTTGATGAGCGCTTCCACCTCGAAAAACACCTGCGGATTGCTGATGAACACAATACGCCCTTCGGCAGTATGCAGGAATTCATCCTTGCTTTTAAAGAAACGGCGCAGCTCTTCGTGGGTAAAGCTAATATCCTGATAATGATAGCGGATATCGTAGCTGAACCAATCTATATCGTCTTCCTTGCTGGCGATTACTTCCACTTGCAGCGGGATTTTAGCCACGAATTCGTGGTTTAGCTCGTCATCAATGCGGATATCCCAATCCTGATCGCTGAGGTCAAAGATAGCCTCGCGTAGCTTTAGCAGCTTTGCTTCTCCGCCAAAGACCAATTCTGCATACTGCTCTAAACGGTTCATTTCTGGTTCCGGTAATTTGGCAAGCAGCTTTCGGGTTTGCTGAAATAGGTCGGGCGTGAGATGAAACCATGCTTCTCCGCCCCTGTCTTCATCAATGTATTTGCAGTGTACCAAGGGTTTACGGAAACGTAGCACGGATAGCGGTATCTCTTTCTCACCGGAGAACACCAGGCTTCCACCCACTAAGACTTTATCGCCCAGTTTCTTAAGGTGCAGTCTCTTGCGTGCAGGTTCGTCGATTATCTCCGGCAGGCTGATGCTGGGGTCGAAATCCAGGTATATCTCTTGCTCATGTAGCTCGCGGTGTACAATGCTGCGGTAATATACCAAGTCTTTCGGCTTAAGGGTCAAACCTGAACCGAAGATGGCGTCAATCACTTCGCTGCGCAGCGGGATGTGTTTTTTAGTAATACGGTTTCGAAACAATAACCAGGTGGGATGCCCTGTGAACCAGACAGAAAGCTCGTCTATAACCACTGCTTTTAGCAAGTAGTGCTTGGCTCCAGCAGGTTCGATGCGCAAACTAAGGGGGTATGGATGCGGGGAAAAGGTTAGAGGCTCGTCGCTCTCTTTAATCACAAAGAAAGGACGGCAGTTCTGCATTATTGACAGCGCAGCGGCAAAGTCCTTTTTGTAAATTGACCAGAAGCTACCTTTTGTACTATAAGCGGCTCGGTGGGTGTTCAGGAAGTGAAAGAGCCGTAGTTCTTCATCGCGGAAAGCACCTAGGTTGGCAGCATAACTGCTGTTTAGCTTATGCTTGGAATCATCGCTAACTTCGCCAGCATACATCTTGCCCATAAGAACAGGGTCTAAAGGAGCAAAGTCGGTGTGATAAAAGCGGATTTTGTCTGTTTCGGGATTGTATATCCCTTCTATGTAAAGCTTGGCTGTGCGGGCTGTGTTTTGCCAAGTTTCATCGCCGCTAAGGGCATTACCTCCGCAGGTTTCCACAACCTCTGTTTCAAATATCGCAGTGCTTAGATATAGGTAGGCATAGCGCAGGATGGAGAGATAATGGCGGCAGGAATCGTCTTCATGGCATTCGGAGCACTGATGGGAAGTTATTAGCTCACTTACAGGATTATACACAATATCCACATGCTCACAGAAGTACTGATGCTTGGCAGGAATCGGGAAGAAACGCAAGTGATAGTTGCCGCTTTCATCCAAAGACTTCCAATACCACAGGTCTCCGTTTTCCAGAGCAATCACTGCATGGTTGAAGTACCAACTGGTGGATTTGTCAGAATAATCCTTGATGAATAGCCGCGCCATGTAAACTTCCTTTTTACATTAATCCGATCATGCGGCTAGGATTGTGGATTCTTGTCAACCTAAAAAAGGGGCTAAATTCTTATTTCTTAGCCTTTCAGTATCTCTATTGATGTTTCAAACTGCTGAATATAGCTCTGTTCCGGGTCTAGTTCCACGATTAGTTTCAGGTTCTTGGCGGCATCAAAGCGCAGGGGCAGGCTAATCTTACTGGTAAAGCGCAGCAGCTCTTGTTTAGGCGGCATCTTACGTGGGTCGAATTCCATGGTTAGCTTATCACGTTTCACATGGCAGTTTAGCAGAGAGTGTTTCTTGGTAAGCTGGCTAAGCTTAAAGTAGTTCAGCAGCCAACGTGCCTGCTCCGGTATCTCGCCAAACCTATCCATTAGTTCCACTTCAAATTCGTCAACATCTTCCAGCTTGTCCAGTTCTCCCAAGCGTCTGTATATCCGCAGTCGTTCCTCATCATCATCGATATAGCCGGGCGGGAAGTACAAATCTATCTCGGTGCGCACTTTCTGCCTTGCAGCGGGGGTGATATCTTCATACAGACTGCTGGTATCTCCATTTTCCACTGCCTCTATGGCGTTAGCCAGGATGCGATTATAGTAATTAAAGCCAATGGCTTGGATAATACCGCTTTGTTTTGTCCCCAGAATAGTTCCTGCACCGCGCAGTTCCAAATCCCTCAGCGCAACCTGAAAGCCTGCTCCCAGATAGTCATATTGCGTCAAAGCTTCCAAGCGGTGCTTGGCGTCTGTAGTCGTACCTTTAGGGATAAGCAGATAGGCATAGGCACGGCGATTGCTACGCCCCACCCTGCCCCGCATCTGGTACAACTGTGACAGCCCGAAAGTATCGGCACGGTCTATAAGGATAGTATTGGCGTTGGGGATATCAATGCCGTTTTCCACAATAGTGGTGGAGATAAGCACCTGATATTCTTTTGCCACGAAGGCATCCATCACCTGTTCCAGATGGTGTTCCGGCATCTGTGCGTGCCCAACTCCAAAGCGGACATTGGGCATTTCCCGACGCAGTTCCTCTGCAACTGTTTCGATAGTTTGCACGCGGTTATGAATGAAGAAAACCTGTCCACCCCTGTCTATCTCGCGTCTGATGGCATCTTTAATCACGTCCATATCACGGGGGGTGATAATCGTGCGGATGGGAAGGCGTTCCTTCGGCGAGGTCTGCATCAGGGATATTTCTTTCAGTTTCGCAAGTGCCATATTCAAGGTACGCGGTATCGGCGTGGCACTCATGTACAGCGTATCCACATTGGTTTGCAAAGCCCGCAGTTTTTCCTTGTGGCGAACTCCAAAGCGATGCTCTTCATCTATTATCAGCAAGCCGAGCTTACTGAACTTCACGTCTTTGGATAGCAGCCTATGCGTCCCGATGGCGATATCCACCGTTCCGCTACGTACACCAACTAAGTCTTTTGTTACCATTGCTGCGCTACGGAAGCGGCTGAACATCCCGATGCGTACTGGATACTGTGCCAGGCGTTCCTTGAACACCCGCCAATGTTGTTCCACAAGCAGGGTAGTGGGTGCCAATACTGCCACCTGATAGCCGGAGCACACAGCTTTGAAAGCCGCACGTATGGCAACTTCTGTTTTGCCGAAGCCCACATCTCCGCACAACAAGCGTTCCATGGGGGCAGCAAGCTCCATATCGTCCTTAATTTCTCTGCTGGCACGGCTTTGGTCGGGAGTATCCTCGTAGATAAAGGATTCCTCCAGTTCTTTTTGCCAGTCACTATCGGGTTTGTGAGCGATGCCAATACGGGCAGAACGCTCTGCATAGAGCTTTACTATATCTGCGGCGATAAGCTCTATCTGCTGCGTAGCGCGGTGTTTAGTTGCGCTCCATTTCGCAGAGCCAAGCTTGTTAAGCACCGGGCTGGCACCTTCTTCGGCGATGTATTTGGAAACCAGCGTGAGCTGGAAAGTGGGGACATAAACTCTGTCATCCTCTGCATAACGCAATACTAAACATTCCACATCTGCTCCATCCAGCTTAATAATCTTCAAGCCCTCGAACACGCCTATGCCGTGATCCACGTGCACCACGTAATCTCCGGGTTTCAGGTTCTCATAATCTACAATACTTTCGCCGGGGGAATAGCGCGGAGCATAGCGTTTGCGTTTGTAGCGGTTAAATATCTCGTGATCTGTCCACAGGTTCAGCCGACAATCTTGGATGCTAAAGCCTTCGTGCAATACGCCTATATGCGTTTCAAAGTTATCTGTGCCAAGGCTTTGCTGCATGCGTTTCGATTGGCTGAGGTTATCAAATAGCAGGATATTACGCCAACCTTCGGCTTCTTGGGTGGCAAGAGTTTCGGCAAGCAAGCTCAAATCGGCATCAAAGGGAGGTTGTGCCTCAAAGGGAGAGCGGATATTTAAGGTAGGGAAGGGAAGCACAAATTCGCTTTGGGACAGGTACAGATTGGTGCTGTGATTGCGCAGGTGGGCAAATGCCCCCTCGTCCGCCATCAGAGCCTCAGGTCTTGGCAGTTTGGCTTTGCCGCTGTGCTTAGATGCTTTCAGATATGCCGCTAGAGTCTGCTCCATCAGTGCTTCGTATTCTTCGTGAACGTAAATATAATTGTTCCACACCAGCAGACGGCTTTCCTCTGGAAAGTAATCCGCAAATAGCTGCAAGTCTTTACTTAGCAAGGCATAATAGTTTTCTATGCCGTCAAAAAATCCCTTGTCCCGCACCTTAGCAATGATGGGCGAACCGCTATCCACATCATCCAGACACAATTCCCGCGCCGGAATAACTGTAAGCTCTTTGATATCACCCGGAATACTGCGCTGCGTGGCAAGAGAAAATTGGCGCATGGCGATAATTTCATCTCCAAAGAACTCTATGCGCACAGGTGCCTGAGAGGGAGGGCTGAACACATCAATTATCCCACCCCGGCGTGCCGCCTGATACACCTTGGAAACCTGATACTCTATGCCATAACCCATGTTCTGCAGGTCGGCAAGTAGCTGCTGTGGGTCGTATTCCGACCCCTTATGAAGATGCAGAACATGCTTCGCAAGGCTGTCTCGAGAGGGCATATAGCGTCCAAAAGAACGAATCGAGAGGCTGTATATCGCCGGCTTGTCACTCTGCAAGGCATACAGCAGGCTTTCCATACGCGTGGCACGGATGCTGTAATGCGGGGAACGCTCTTCATAAGGTAGTATCTCATAATCCGGAAGATAATGCGCATTCTCTTTGCCTATCAAAGCGCATAGATCATCCCAAATATCTTCTGCAATAATATCATCTTGCGAAACGATAATCAGATTCTTTGCGGTAATCTGCCATAAGTGTGCTGCCACAAGAGCGCGTGCACTTTGCGAGAGATGATATAGCTGAAAAGCTTCACTGGAAATGGGCATAGAACTAACGCTAGAAAGAAATTCCGAATTGCCGAGAACGTCCTTTAAAGTGGTGTGCAGCATCTTATACCTTACTTTACTGTATGATTTCTAATTTCTTAGATGGGCTGTATTAGCATCTTCCTTGCTTTTATCTCCCTATCATTGCCCACCCATTGCCCTCCATATGGGCATTGAGTGGGCAATGATAGGGCAATGCTTGCAAGGACAATACCGAAAACAGGTAGTTATCTTTAATATTGGGATAGTTGAGATGAGTGCTGTTTTATGTCAAACGAATTATTAGCAGGTGTGGTATATGGAGTAATCATTAAGCATGGTTTCGCCTCTACGAGGCTGGTTTCTTTTCGGAACTGTGTCACGGCGCTTACGCACCGTGCTACATTGGTTTCACCTCTACGAGGTGTACATGAAGGTGTTTGAATTCTTTGTAACTTCATCACTTTGTTACTTTATCACTTTGAAACTATGTCACGGCGCTTACGCACCGTGCTACATTGGTTTCACCTCTACGAGGTGTACATGAAGATAATTGATTTCTTTGTTACTTTATCACGATGTTACTTTATTACTTTGAAACTATGTCACGGCGCTTACGCACCGTGCTACATTGGTTTCACCTCTACGAGGTGTACATGAAGATAATTGATTTCTTTGTAACTTTATCACTTCATCACTCTGTTACTTCATCACTCTGTTACTTCATCACTTTGTTACTTCATCACTTTCAATTGCCTCGTAGAGGCTAAACCAATGTAGCACGGTGCGTAAGCGCCGTGAAAAGAAGGAAACGATATTAACAGCCTCGTAGAGGCGACACCCACTATTCACCCAATCAATCGGGTTCCTTATCAAACAAATACGCTGGATTATAGTCAATCTGGAAGGATTCTAAGAAGCTTTTATATTCGTCTTCAAAACTCATACGCTGATGGTGCTCTTCCTGATTGTTAATATAATGTACAACATTGGGGATAGAACTTTGGGAATAGGAAAATGCTCCATAACCTTGCTGCCAATGAAACATCCCAGGAAACGCCTTGATTTCATTTAAGTGCTTGGATGAATTGGCTTTGATGGTTCTTACTATTTCGCTGACTGAACGGTCTGGGTGAATGCTTGTAAGAATATGAATGTGATCTGGCATACATTTCATGGCAAGAACATGGCATTTAAGATTATCCAATATACCATAGATGTACTTCTCAATTAAAATGCGAAGATCAAGATTTGTTATCCGAATTCGCCCTCTTGGGGTAAACACGATATGAACATATAACTTTGAATATGCGTTTGCCATAAACTTGCTCCTGTATGTTGGTGTCGCCTCTACGAGGCTGGTTTTGTTTTCGGCATTGTGTCACGGCGCTTACGCACCGTGCTACAGTGGTTTCACCTCTACGAGGTGTACATGAAGGTGTTTGAATTCTTTGTAACTTTATCACTTCATCACTTTGTTACTTCATCACTCTGTTACTTCATCACGGCTCTGTCTGTACAAAACTACCGATTATCTTTGCCAGCTTGCCTGCGCTGAAAGATATCGTTAGGCGTGCATCTGCTCCTTCTCCATCCACACTAAGGACGGTGCCCACTCCGTATTCTTTGTGATAAACTTTTTGTCCGATACGGTAATGTTTCTGGCTTTCTCGGCTGCTTTTCAGCGGTTTCTTAGCTCCTCGTGGTGCAGGAGCAATGCCTAATTCGCCACCCGGTTGATCGAATAGCAGGGGGTTAACTTCACCAATAAATTGGCTGGGTTTGGCAAAATAAAAGGTGTCATATATTCTGCGAGAACGTGCATTGCTTAAGTGAAGATGGCGTTTGGCGCGGGTGATGCCTACATAGAACAAACGACGCTCTTCTTCAATCTCTTCACGGCTGTCCATACTCATGCGATGAGGGAGCAATTCATCTTCCAAGCCTACGATGAAGACTGCCTCAAATTCCAAACCCTTGGCATTATGCAGGGTCATTAAACGCAAGGAATCTGTGCTTTCATTCACCATGTCCATATCCGTCTGCAAAGCTACAAAAGGCAGGAAGTCTGCGAGTAATGGCTGTTTTTCCTCATCGCGGAGGCTACGTTCGCTAAATTCACTCACCGAGCTTACAAACTCTATCAAGTTCTCGGCGCGGGCAATATCTCGAGGGTCGCTACTCTTGCGATACAGCGCAACCAAGCCCAGCTCTTCCACAATTGCCTTCACAAGCTCAAGCACAGGGCTTTTTATTGCCGTCATACGCCAGCTTTCAAGCTGTGCAGCAAACTCTGATACACGTTTCTTGGCAGAGGAGTTAAGTTCATCGATGGCATCCGCATTTTGCACTGCATTGTATATCGGTATTCTGGTTTTAGCGGCAAAACTGATGATGCGGTTCACTGTGGTTTGTCCTATGCCGCGGGGAGGCTCATTAATAATACGCAGGATGCTCTCGTTATCGGCGGGATTATTCAGACAGGCAAGATAGCCAAGCAAGTCCTTAATCTCCTTGCGTTGGTAAAAGTGCAAACTACCGACAATGCTATATGGGATTTTGGCTTGCATCAGCGCACTTTCGAACACACGAGACTGCGCATTAGTGCGGTATAGAATGGCAATTTGCTTTAGCGGTATATCCTTGTCGGCAAGTTCCTGTACGGCTCTGGTAACTTTCTCTGCCTCTTGGTTTTCGTTCTCATAAGTTTGCAGCTTAGGCTTATTGCCCTCTGGAAGATCGCTCCACAGCTCTTTGGAATGCCTTCTGCGGTTGTGGACAATCACTGCATTCGCCAACGCCAGGATGTTGCCCGTGCTACGGTAATTCTGCTCCAAGCGGATGCTGCGTACCGATGAATAATCGCGCTCGAACTCCAGAATATTACGCAAAGTTGCCCCACGGAAGCTGTAAATAGCCTGGTCATCATCTCCCACCACACAAACACGTTGATGCCCAGAAGCTATCTGGTGGATAATCTCAAACTGCGCTTGGTTTGTGTCCTGATACTCGTCTATCATCACGTATTGAAACTGGCTGCGGTATTTCTCGCGTACGGCATCGTTGCTTTGCAGCAGCTTGGCAGTAAAAAGCAGAATATCGTCAAAATCCATGGCTTGGTTTAAGAGAAGCTGCTGTTGATATAGGCGGTAGATGTTCAGAAAGCTGTTAAACTCTTTGTCCTCGCCCTCGGCATATTCCTTTAGCTCTTCAGGTAATAAGAGCTTATTTTTGTAGCTCCCGATGCGGTTTAATACTTTGTTAATCGGCATTTTCGTCGCATCAAAACCGTGTTCTTTATACAGTTTCTTAAGCAGGGATTTCTGTGCATCGGTATCGTATATGGAGTAATTGGAATTGAAGGGCAGATGCGCAGTTTCAAAACGCAGGATGCGGGAGCATAGCGAATGAAAGGTGCCCACCCACAGAGTACGCATGGGGATGTTAAGCAGGTTTTCCAGGCGTTCTTGCAGCTCGCGTGCAGCTTTATTGGTGAAGGTTACTATCAGTAGTTTCCAGGGGGGGATTTGTAACTCTCTGATAAGATAAGCAGCTCGGTAGATGATGGATTTGGTTTTGCCCGAACCAGCACCAGCAAGCACCAAAATGGGGCTTTCGGTATCTGTAACCACTTCCAACTGACGCTCGTTCAGCTCCTTGCGATAGCTTTGGGGTATCATCAGTTAATCGGGTATAATTACTGGTGCAACTTCAGCTCTGGCACCTTCAAGGTTTCCTGCTCCAGGATAATATTTGAAAGCAGATATGCGGTAAAAGTAGTAATATCCAGGGAGAACAGTAGGACCGCTATGGATAAAGCTATTGTTTTCTGCATCATTTACCGTTCCGACAAGAGTGTAGGACGAGAAGTATCCCAAGCCACGATAGACGTAATAGCCGGAAGTGTTCGCTGCGGCATTAGGTGTCCAGCGCAAGGTTACGCTTTTTACTGTAGCATGAGCAGAAGAGGCTGTGGCAGATGGGCTTTGCACTGCATCTGGAATTACAACGCTGGAGTTCCCAATCGGGTCTAAGGGATTGCTGCGCTTTAACCCGCAAGAACTTAGCGAGATAAGCATAGCGAGTAAGAATAGCGCAAGCCACACATGGTGTCTTTTCTTAAGTATTAAAGCTGCACTGGTGCTCATTAAAACCTCACTTCCACACCTGCCGGTGTTATCTGAATGGGATTGTTTTGGCTGCGCTCTTGTATATTGTTCCACAAGTTGGTATTGTACTGCTGAGTGGTCTGAATCGCATCGAAGACATTATAAATCCATACTATGCCGGCAAAGCCCAACATGATTTGAGAGTATTGATGCGGACTCTGCGCTGCTTTGTAAAAGTCCTCAATTTCCTGTGCCTGTGTAGCTTTTTTGTAGAGCCGATAATTTGTCATAGCCCTGTCCCAGAAATAAAGTGATGTACCTATCAGTACCAGTTCGGTGCTTAGGATTAAAGTGCCTTTGGTGCTGGCTTTACTAGAGAATTGCCCCCAGCCCGGAACCGTGGCAGATTTTGCAATATTGGCATTCACCGGTTGTGCTTCCAGCTCGTAGATTTGCAGCAGGCTCTGTTTGTGATAAAGTTGTTCACGATAATCAGCACGGTCTTGGTAATCTTTCCAGCCATACTTGGTGCTATCTGAAAACGCTTGAATGTCAAAACTCTGCGCACAAAGAGGCAGCGCAAAAAGCAGTAACATAAACATTAGAGCGGGCAAAGCGAAAGAAGCGTGTATGTAGCAACCATGTTTCATTTTAGCAACGCCTCCGAAAGTCTGTTCAAGGGTACAATGCTTTTATCCCTCAAGTTTATCTGCCACACGTAAAGGAAAGTTCCACTGGGCGTAAGCAAATCATAGCGAGCTTCATACTTATACTGCCCTGTGGAAAGCAGTATCTTCCAGCCGCTATCGCTAATCTCAGAGGCTTTGTGTAGCCTTAGCAGTTCTTGCTTTTTATTGCGGATGCGGATGTTCAGCAACCCTCCTCGGTATTCGTCTATTATCTTCTTAGCGAAAGCAGTGGGATTGTTTGTGGCATCAATCAGGTTTTGCATCTGAATGGCTTTTTGTCTGTATTCGGGCTTAGGGTTAAGTTCATAAGCTTGGTTAAAGGCTTTAACCGCATCGTTGTTTCTACCGGTTGCTTCAAATTTGTCACCTTCGGCGGCAATTTCCACAGCCTTACGGATATTGTCTTGGATTACTAGCAGTCGATTAATTGCATCAAGAGCAGGCTGGTAATCGGGAATAATATCGAATGTTTTACGGTAATGAACTAGTGCATTCGCATAATCTCCAGCTTCCAACAAGCTGTTCCCCTTGCTTACATAAAGCGAAGTAATAGCTTCTAGGCGGTGGTATATCTGTGCCTTTTTCTCCGGGCAGTATTGAATAGCGATACGGAAGAGGCGGTCTGCTTCCACATAGTCCTGATCATCTATAAACGTCTCTGCATGATTTTCATATACGTCCGATATTTGTAAGTTCAGCTTGTTTACTTCTACAATCGGGTATTTGGATATTTCGAACAGCAGGTTCAAGGCGTCGCTATAATACTCTTTACTGGCAAGTAGCTCGGCATATTCCATCTTGTTGGGGATGAACTTGAGGATATAGCTACGTGCTTGTATTTCATACGAGTTGTTGGGATAATCGTCGTATAGCTCCATATAATCGCGCCAGGCAGCTTCCTGGTCATTGGCGATTTCCATAAAGTAGCTAATCCTGCGATAGCGAATCTCTGGAATTAAGGGACTTTCAGGTGCTTCCCGAATAATCGCATCCAGATAAGCCTTACCAGCGGCAGAATCTCCATTCTTAAAAGCTGTTGCGCCTAAATCTATATAAATCTCTGCCAAGCGCAGGTTAGCTTCACTTGAATTGGCAAGCTTATAAAAGCGTTCCGCCAAAGCCCAGTTCTTCCTTTGTAGGGCTGCTTCTCCCAAAGCTGAATAGCTATCTGAACGCAGTAATTCGGCTCTGGTAACTATTGCGCCGTTGTTGCCACTTACTATCAAATCGTCCAATTCCACTATTGCAGCGGCATAACGCTTTCCTGCATACAGCTCTTCGGCACTCTTCAAACGATTGATTTCGCAGCCGCTAACAAAAAGCAGCGTTACAAGAACCGCAGAAACTACCAGTATCCGCCTGCCTTTATACAACATAAACACAATCTTCCCTAGCAAGCTCAAAGTAGTCTTTATCCAGCTCGTCCCTGCGGGTTTGCAGGCTGGGGGAAATACCATGCGTAAGAACAATCCTGCGTATATCCCGATACTTCAGCTTAAGTATTTGTTCTGCATCTGGATGCCCAGCATCCACAATAATGGTATCCACTCCCGTGATAAACTCTGCAATACAATCTGTAGTTTCCAAATCGCTGCTATACACCAAATCACCATTATCGCCAGTGAATTTAAGAGAGTAGGATTTCATTTGATTGTGCAGGCTATGCTCCCGTATGATGTTTGCATAACCGTATAAGTGGTCTGTGTTAGTGCTAGAAATCCAATCAAAATATAGCTCTGTCTGTTCCATATCCAACACATGCAGCTTAAACGGGAACTTTTCTGAAAAGGTGTACATAATATGCAGGATATCCATTATCACCGAAGGTCTTTCTGGGAGGAAGAGATAAAGCGGCTTAGTTCGTCCGGCGAGATACTGCCATTGTAATAGCATAAACAACCCGCTTACGTGGTCTGGATGATAGTGTGTAATAAACACAGCATCCAATTCATCAGGGCTAATCTTGTGCTCCAGCAAACGCTTTGTGCAGCCATCTCCACAATCTGCCAACACACTTGAGCCTTCCTTGCGGATTAGTATGCTGGATAGGTGGCGGTCTGTTTGTGGGACACCTGACCCAGAACCTAAGATGATTGCTTCCATACCTAAAACCTTCTATTTTCTCTGATTGGGCGGCACAACAATCGGTACCTGATCCAGCTTCCGTCCAAAGAACAAGAAAAACAAAGCGAACATAGCCGTGGTGATTACCAGGAGTTGCCTGTTACCAATCCTAAATATAATAATCGAAGTAAGCACGATAAGCACATTTATTGTGTAGATTATCGCAGCCGTTACTTTGATGGAGCCGAGTACCGTATTTATCCTGTGGGTGCTGTGGTCTTTGCCACCTTGCATCACATGCCTGCCATCACGTTTACGGGTGAAACTTACCAGCGAGATATCGAAGATGGCATAGGACAGTAGCAGCACCGGTAATAAATAGAAGAACTTGTCATTGTATCTGTTGCCGGCATGCTGAGCCATCAGAATCCCCATAGATGAAAGAAAGTAGCCTATAAACATGCTGCCTGCATCACCTAAGAAGATGCGTGCAGGATTGAAATTGAAGGGGAGAAAGCCAAAGGCAGAGCCAGCAAAGCTAAGAGATATTAGTGCCATCAAAGCCATGGCTTCGTGATTTGCCTGCGTAGTATTTGTTAGCGCAAAAGCAAAGAAACCCAAACCTAAGATACCCGCCATGCCACTGATAATCCCATCCATATTATCCAAGAAATTGAGGGCATTCATCAGCCCTACCATCCACAATACCATCAAGGGCAAAGAGATGTAGATGCTGCCAAACATCAGCCTTAGCTCTATAAGGCTAAAATTACTAAGGATAAATATGCCGCTTACCAGGAATTGCCCCAGCATTTTTACTATAGGACGCATGCCTCGGCGATCATCAATTAAACCGATTATCACTATAAGTACGGTGCCCGCCAGATAACCCATCATCGGTTTATCAAAATACCGCCCCGGAGATATAAGAACATCATAGACGCATAACAGAACAAAACCAAGAGCCACGCTTAAGCCACCTAATAAGGGTACGGTTTTTAGATGTATCTTCCTTGCTTCGGGCTTATCCACGAAGTTCAGACCATTTGCCATACGTATTATAAATGGCGTGAGACCATACACAAACAGCCATGCCATAATAAACACACTTAGGTATTCATATATCCGATTATCCATTATTTCTCCACTTTTATCTGTATTTGACACTCGGCTGGAGAATAGGATATTTGTCAAGCAAATCAAGCAATGGAGTTAAGAGTTAAGAGTTAAGAGTTAAGATCGTTGTAGAGTAGGATTCCGATTTTGAGAGCTTTATCAAATACGATGCCAATGAAATGGTTAAGAGTTAATATCATTGTAGAGTAGGATTCCGATCCTGCTAAAGATAAGAGTAAGATCACCGATAAGCTGTCTTGCTAAAGCTAAACAACATACAGGTTTTAAGTTTCTATTTTAACACAGAGAAAAGCAGAGAAAAGCAGAGAAAAGAGAATCAATAGAACGCAGATAACTGGATCGACTGGATTTACCATGATTAAACAAAGAGTAAAAGAGTAAAAGAGGGAAAAGAGAGGGGGATATAAAAAGTGGGAAAGAGGGAAAGAGGATATTTTAACAAAGGGTAAAAGAGAGAAAAAAAAGTGGAAGGCGGGTGCTGCTGGAGTGGTGAGATAGTATTTTTACAAAGAGTAAAAGAGTAAAAGAGGCAAAGAGAGAATGGAAGGTGGATAACTGGGACAACTGGATACACAGTATCATTACTTTCAATCATGGACAAGCTACGTTTTACCGATTAATATTCTCTCATTACCTCTTTTACTCTTTTACTCTTTTACTCTTTTACTCTTTTACTCTTTTACTCTTTTACTCTTTTACTCTTTTACTCTTTGTAAAATACCCTCTGCTTTTCTCTGCTTTTCTCTGTGTTGAAAGAAAGCATCAACTTAGTATATTGTCCAAAACTAAACCAAGCACCCTTATCTCTCTTTTCCTCTTTTCCTCTTTTCCTCTTTGTAAAATACCCTCTGCTTTTCTCTGTGTTAAAAGTAAGCATCAACTCAGTAAATATTCCAAAGCTAAACCAAGCACCCATCAATCGAACTGCTTAAATCTTAATGCTTAATTTAAAAAAGAAAGCCCCAAGCTTTCGCTTAGGGCTTTCATATATTGGTTTGTTAATTTAAGCTAACAGCTTAGTTAACAATCACCATTTTCTTGGTTACGTTGCGGGAAGGAGTGCTAAGTTTGTAGAAATAGATTCCACTGCCGCAAGCGTTGCCTTTGCTGTCACGACCATTCCATTTGAAGGTCTTGGGGGCGGTGGTTTCTGTCACGGGAACAGTCTTCACAACCTGACCAACGATGTTGTATATCGTGATGGTTCCGGCTTCTCCAGCTTTCACTTCATAAGCGATATTGGTGCTGGAATTGGCTTTGAAAGGATTGGGATAGGCATTGCCCATATTGGTTACGAGGCTGGGAACTACTTCAGCAGGCAGCTCAACATAAACAGTTGTGGGGCCATGGAAAGCAGTTGATCCGTCCATTTCAACAACTTCTAACCAGTAGGAATAGGTTGTTTCAGGAGTTACTTCATTATCAATGTGGGTGTAGGTTTGGGTTTGGCTGGTGTTGGTGGGTTCAAGTAAACCGCTGATAGCGACGGCAGTTGCCTGATCGGCACTGTCATTGCGATATACACGATAGCCGCTAAGACTGGTTTCAGTCTCAGTTACCCAAGTAAGTTTAACGAAGTTCTGTGCGGTGAGAGTAGCGGCAAAGCTGCTAAATTCTACCGGTAGGGGTCCGTCTTTAAGAACAATGGGTACTTCAGGAATATCTTTTCCACCCACGGGGATTGTAAACACAACTACTCCACCGACGCTAGGAACGATTGTCCACAAGCCTGTGTTGTAGCTATACCATGCGCCAAAAGGAGCAAGGGATGTATAGTTAATAGTCCAAGGACCGGCACCTAACAATTGAACTATCTGCTGATGTACTACAGCACCATGAAGTTGGACTGGTGTTGGAGGGTAATATCCAGCTTCGCCTTCTACTGCAGCGGGTACGATGAGCACATCGTTACCATTGCCATCTGCAACTTCAATAGTTACACCAGGAGCTACGACTACAGGAGTATCAACGGGGTAATCATAAACAGGTGCATCTTCTTCAAGCACAAATGTTTTGGCTGCATTGTACACATAAGCTGTCTTAGCGAGAACAAAATCTTCGGCAACTAAGGTGTAGGAAGCAGGTACCCAGTGGTAACCAGCTGGGGCTGCGGAAATGGTGTATTCACCCAGCAAGGTGTTGGGCTCTAAATCGTCATGGTCTGTGAACAGATAGGGAGCACCTATACCATTGATGGTAGCTGCAGGAACTAATACAGGAACTGTGAACTGAAGGTTGTAGTTCCATGTGTGCTCGGGTCCAGAAGAAATACCGGTAACTTTTACGTCTTTAATCTCGCCCCAACCGTCGTTTGCTGGGCCGTTAGCGTTCCACATTGCCCATTTGATCATTACGTTTGGAAGACCATTTAGTGCTGCTGGCAAGTCAAATGCGATTGTAAGCCAGTTCTGATCAGCTCCCAAAGTATAATTAACAGCAGGATATTGAGTCCAAATAGTTCCGCCATCGGTGCTATAATAGGTTCTAAACAAGCGGGGACCCCAGACATCATCGAACAAGTCTACGTCGTCGAACATGTACTGGCGTCTGATTTTTGAGGTTAAATTAAGGTCGGTGCAACCAGCAGTACTAAAGCTAGCACTCCAATAGTCGTTTAATGACCATCCGGTACCTTGCCATACACCGGCAGTATTTGTTACATTGGTCAGACCAAAGTTTCCCATCAAGTTATTCTGAGGGGCATTAGTGTTGAAGAGTACGGTTGGAGGGTCTATTAAAGCTACACCCAAAGCGTCAAATTGAAATTGAGGAAAGTTTCCGGTTGAAATTAGAAATTCAACCGTGGAAATTCTTCCAGTTGTGGTCTGCAGGATGTCCATATGTAGGGTTTCTCCTACAGTCCAAGGAAGGGAAAAGTTTCCCATATTATAGGACAATACGAACTTGCCTACGTCCATTCCTGCGGTGCAAGATGCAGAAGGACCCGTCTGCACATCAGCGGGACGGGCAGTTACATATACATTATAGCTAATTGTGCCTGCGGCAGGATAGATTACGTTTCCGGGGAAAGATCCGCCAAAATCGTAGAGCTCTACCAAGATGGGTTTTAGAGCCTGTGCAAAAACAGAGCTTAAAGATAACAGCATCGCCATGGCGATAACTAAGATTAAAATTGACTTTTTCATAATTTCATTCTCCTATTTTTATTTTCTGGAACGTGAGTTATAAGAAGGTGCAGTTTTGGTAGCCGCAGCACCCCAGCTTGTATTTTCGGTTACAGTAACCATCAAGGGAGTAGCAATGCTGATATCAAATTCGCCAAACCAAGAGGTACCGTTATAAGAAGCGGCAGACCAAGTTTGGCTAGCTGGCAACCATGTGCTAACCGCATTGGCAACACCGATATCGGTTCCCAAAGCACTGGCAGTAGCCAAGCCGCTTTCATTTAGGGGCACCATAATCAGGTTATTGCTGCCATTGGCAACGGACACAAGGTTATAGGTAGCAGGGGCAAACATGTCGCCAATGCTATAGACAGATACTGCCTCAGTAACAGTTACCATATAAGACATACTGGGTGCCAAGGCAAAATCGCCAAACCATGATGTGCCATTAAAAGAAGCAGCAGACCAAGTCTGAGTAGAAGGTACCCACTGAGTAATCGCAGTGATGACGCCAGGATAGGCATCACCCAGATCACTCGCCATAGTGTAGCCAGTGTCCATGGGTAAGGCGATCAAATTATTGCTACCATTGGCTGCAACAACGCAATCATACTTTACATATCCCACCACAGCGGAGGGATCTGATTCTACCGCTGCGAGCATGCCAATGGCAAGAAGTAGCAGTAGCGGTAATATAAATTTCTTCATAACATTCCTCCTAAAGGAAATGATATAATTCTTTTAAGATACTAAATTATGTGATCTTATCCAAACATCCAGCCGCTGGCATCGTGCCGGAGGACAAAGAACGACGTTTTAGCATTAGTCCGGCAGCCAACTTGGCTGTTGCCGGGGCATGTTTTTGAAAGGTTAAGGTACTGTTTCATCGCACATTACACTCTTTATTTTTAGTTACTTTAATAACAGTTCCCACTTTAAGAACACTGTAAATCCTGTCAAGCAATAAATTCAGTTATTTTCATTTTTTCTTTGGGGAGGGTCGAGAGGTCGAGAGGTCGATAAGTCGAGAAGTCGAGAAGTCGAGAAGTCGAGAAGTCGAGAAGTCGAGAGGTAGAGAAGTCGAGAGGTCGAGAGGTCGAGGAGTTTACTGCGGTGCCCATTAAGTGTGGAGTCGATTTGGCAGATGCTGGCTTCACTCTTAGCTATAATGTTATATGCCAAATGGACTACACCGTAAGCACCGCACTATTTATGGTAACCCTGCCATTGTTCGCTGTAGTCCTTAACACCGCTGAAGATACTAATGCTATAATGCTAAACTTTGGTGTTAAACATTCCAACAAGGTGTGCTATAGGTATCTCCTTAGCAGGAGTTACAGACGTTCTGTCATTGGAGCTACAGACGTCTCGACATTGGAGTTACAGACGTCTCGTCTGTACTGGAGGAGTAAGCGTCCCGCTTACGTTATTTAACAAGCAGGCAAGATGCCCGCTAAACCAGTACAGGCGAGACGCCTGTAGCTCCTGTGTGTAAGACGCCTGTAGCTCCTGTGTGTAAGACGCCTGTAGCTCCAGTGGATTTTCCTGTAGCTCCGGTATGCGAGACGCCTGTAGCTCCTGTGTGTAAGAAACCTGTAGCTCCGGTATGCGAGACGCCTGTAGCTCCTGTGTGTAAGAAACCTGTAGCTCCAGTATGCGAGACGCCTATAGCTCCGGTACGCAAGGTACCTCTAAACTAAACACCCACTAAATTAAACACTCACCAACGAAACATCCTCTAAACTAAACACCCCCCAAACAATACACTCACCAACTAAACATCCTCTAAACTAAACACCCACTAAACTAAACACTCGCCAAACAATACACCCTCTAAACTAAACACCCACCAAACTATGAATCCTCCCAAAGTGATGCATCGTAATAATAAGAATAGTGCCAGTTTTCTGCAAGCTCTACCAATCCTGCTTTCACTGGATTATAGAGGATGTAGTTTGCGGTATTGTTGTAATCATCTTGGCAGCGGATGTAGCGATCGAAATAATCATCGCCCCAAACTTTACCTTGTTTCCCGATGATGTGGTTTATCTCTTTGGCGGTATAGCTTTTCAGCCTTTGCACGATAGTGCTGAGTTTATGATAGTCTCCAGCAGTGTTTTGCAGGGGTTTGATAAGCAGGTGGATGTGATTGGGCATCAGGCAATAGGCATGAAGCTCATAGAGATTGGTATCGTAAAACTTGAAAGCAGTGCAGAGCATTTCGGCAATAATAGGTTTACACAGAGATACTTCTGAAACTTCGCATCTGCCAAGCAGCGCATCGTAATCTTCTATCTTTTTAGTGTAAGTGAGAATTTGCTGGTGCTTTAGGTGGCTGTCTTTTTGCAGACGCAATTCTTGCAGTTGTTCCTGTATTTCTGCATGCAGATTTATAAGGTGACTGGGCAAGGTAAAAGCCAATCGCCAAGTTAGAGAGATAATCTGCTCGGCTGCCTGAAAGTGCGGCAGAAATCTGCGGTGCTGTTCGATTATTTCTGGCATAAGGATGCTCCTTTAAGGGAGATAATTATGAATGAGATAGGAATATAGCTGCCTTATATTTGTAAAGGGATTTTTTACTGGAGCTAGCGACGTTCCGTTATTGGAGTTACAGACGTTTCGTTATTGGAGCTACAGACGTCTCGTCATTGGAGTTACAGACGTCTCGACGTTGGAGTTACAGACGTCTCGTCATTGGAGTTACAGACGTCTCGACATTGGAGTTACAGACGTCTCGTCTGTACTGGAGGAGTAAGCGTCCCGCTTACGTTATTAAGCAAGCAGGCAAGATGCCCGCTAAGACCAGTACAGGCGAGACGCCTGTAGCTCCTGTGTGTAAGACGCCTGTAGCTCCTGTGTGTAAGACGCCTGTAGCTCCTGTGTGTAAGACGCCTGTAGCTCCAGTGGATTTTCCTGTAGCTCCGGTA
>JAQUJJ010000182.1 GCA_028681035.1 Candidatus Cloacimonadota bacterium | reverse complement strand
TCGCGGCTGTCATACCGGGTTTGGCTGTGTCTCCGGTGGCATTGATGCTGATCTCCACAGGGAAGACTTTGGCGCTATTGATCGTGATCGCTTTGGGGGCGATCTTCACGATGCTGCCTTCATAGCTCTCATAGGGCAAAGCGTCGAGCTTGATTGTAGCCTTCTGCCCCACTCTGAATTTGGCAATGTCCACTTCGTTGATATTGGACTGCACGATCATGTGGGAAAGGTTCGCAATCTGCATCACCACAGTGCCTTCGCCATAGGCATTGATGCTGGAAGTCACCATTTCGCCTTCATTGACCTTGCGTTCGATCACCGTGCCACTGGCGGTAGCATACATGTGGATCACCGTGCCTGGCACATCCAGATCCCGGATCATTTCGTATTGCCGGCTGGCTTGCGCATGCTGAATTTCGGCTGAGACCAAAGCGTCTCTGGCTTTGTCATAATCCGCCTGGGAGATATATTCATTTCGCAAAAGCGTACCGCTGTCTGCAAAATCCTTCTGAGCCTTCTGCAGCTCAAGTTCTGCCCTCTGCAGCGAGGCTTTGGTATTGAACAGCGTATTCGCCTGATTGTAGTCCGGCTCGATATCTGCCAGAATCTGGCCCATTTTCACGTAATCGTTTTCTTTCACGTAGAACTTCACGATTTTACCGGAAACCCGTGACTTTTGGGATACAATGGTAGCAGGCTGAACCTCGCCCGTAACCTCGATCTTGGAATCGATTGAGCCACGCTTAACCGTATATTTATCATGCTCTTGCACAGCCGATACTGGCTTCTTATTCTTAGCTTTATTGCACTGGCTAAAACCGATAGCCAGGGCAATCAAGATCACTACGATGATGATTATGATCCATTTCTTACGCATAATTCCTCACTCACTGCAAATAATTCTATTATAGTCTTAGACAAAAGGTTTAAAGACTTGGTTCATGTCAATCAAAAGCCTCGGATACTGCTTGCTGCACCTTTGTAGAAGGCAGATCAGATCCCGTTTTCTTGATCCAGCTCTGATCGCCATAGATCAGCCAACTGCCCTGATTGCGATGGAAATAGGAGAAATAACCAGAATCCTCCGGCTCATGATAGTCAACACTCTCCAGGCTAGATTTATAATGGTCTATGGTATGAGCCACCGCATATTTTCCATTTATTTCGATATACAGCACTTCGATCTCCAAAAGCTGAAAGCGGCCCCTCCGATCCAGAATCTCTTCATTCAAATGCCAGGTGATCTTCCCCTTGTGCAAATAGTCGTTATCCACATGATTCATCATGCCATAGACATTACCCAGGTTAAAATCCAGTGAAAGATCATAGAAAATATCGCGGATTTCTTTTTGGGCCTGGTTTTCCGAATCATCCGTATTGCAGCTCGTACACAGAGCCAGGCAAATCAAGACAAAAAGGATATAGACAGGTTTCATGACTTAATTTCGAGCACAGCCAGACTTTCAATGTGCCAGGTATTGGGGAACATATCAAAGATACTTAGAGCCTCGAGTGTGTAGCGTTCATCTTTCATCAGAATCTTGAGATCCCGCGCCAGACTCATCGGCGAACAGCTCAGATACAAGATCCTGGCTAATCCGGCTTCGCGGATTGCCAATAAAGCGCTTTCCTGCACTCCAGCGCGGGGTGGATCCAATATAATGGCATCGGCCTTAAAATCCTGGCTCAGCTTATTCAGTGTATCTTCAAATTTCCCACAGACAAAGCGCGCATTGTCAAAGCCATTGTTCTTTGCATTTTCGGTGGCATCTTTTACTGCCACAAGCTCTTCCTCTATACCTACCAGCTCAGAAATTTCACTGGCCAGACAGAGGCCGATGGCGCCAATGCCACAATAGGCATCGATCACCTTGTAATGCTTTTTCATCTGCGCACGCATCACGGTGAGGATATTCTCCATGGTACCATGATTTACCTGCCAGAAGCTGCGGTAGTGTATCCGGAAGCTGAGATCGGAAAGCGTATCCTGAAGAAAGTCCCGCCCAAACAGCAGCTTTTCTTCGCTTCCCAGGATCACATTGGTTTTGTCCCGGTTGATGTTTTGCACTATGCCCACAATCTGTGGGAAGGCTTCGGTGATGCCTTGAACGATGGTTTTGGAAAAAGGCAGACGTGCAGAGCGGCAGACCAGGATAAGCATGATTTCAGACGCATCATGGTTGCAGCGCAGACCGATGTGGCGCAAGCAGCCGCTATTGTGTTCTTCATCGTAAGGCTCCACTTTGGCCTTTTTACAAAGCTCCATCAGCAGATTAGCTATGTCATCAAAGACAGGCGGATGATTGCGACAGGCCTGGTGGGGAACGATCTGGTGTGAATAGCGTGCAAAGATGCCATAGCTCAGCTCTTCACCCACTGGCATATAAACTTTATTGCGATAATGATATTGTTTCACGGAAGGCGTGCAGCCTGAGATCAGCTCATCATAATCATGAAAAAGCTCCCGGATCAGCTGCTCTTTATACCTCAACTGAGTGGGATAGTTTAGCATCAGCCAGTCACAGCCTCCGCAGGGTTCCTGGGCCGTAAAAGCTTCGCATCGGGGCTCGATTACGCCTTCTCCCCGGCTATGATACTCTGTTACCCGGGCAAAAGCATGATCTTTTTTACTCAGTGTAATTTCTACTGTTACTACATCGCCTATCGCTGTAGAAGGAACAAAGATGGCCCGGCCCTCATGAAAGCCCAGTCCGCTTCCGCCCATGGCGACCTTTTCGATGGTAAGTTTTTCTATCATTAGATCTTCCTCAGCCGCGCAATCCTGTCTGAGACACTGGGATGAGTGGCAAAGATCGAGGTCTTGCTCTTGCTGTTGATTTTGGCCAGGGCAAAACTATCCTGCTTGGCGGCTGGCAGGTAATACTGCTCTATCTTCTGCAACGCCGCGATCATGCTGCCTGCACCGGTCAGCTCAGCGGCACCTTTGTCCGCTCTGTATTCACGATAGCGGGAGTAATAGGACACTGGAATCATAGCCAGTAGCATCAGCACATTTTGCAGCAGCATCACCACCAGATAGTAGCCCATATAGCCCAAGCCGCCACGACCTTTATCGTTCCTGAGAGCCGCATCCAGCCCTGCAGCCACGATGCGTGCTGCAAACATCACAAAGGTATTTACCAGGCCCATCACCAAAGTCATGGAAACCATATCGCCCTGAGTGATATGCGTCATTTCATGTCCCGCTACAGCCGCTACTTCGTCGTCAGAGAGGCGATCCAAAAGTCCGCTGGAAAACGCCATCAGAGATTTGTTTTTTGAGGCGCCCGTGGCAAAAGCGTTTACATCTTGAGCAGGGTATATCCCTACTTCGGGAGTAGCGATCCCCTCATGCTTTGCCATTTGAGCTATAGTGTCGTATAAAAAGCGGGACCTGGCATCTGGAGTATTGGCATCAATTAGCTGTATTTTATAGGCCTTTTTGGCCATAAATTTACTGAGAGCCAGCGAGATAAGGGAACCCGCAAAGCCAAATATCGCACAGAAGATCAAGAGCGAAAAGGTCTGATCTGCAGGCATCGGGACAAAGAAGAGTATCACGGATAGCATCATTACTACCAGGAAATTGATCAATAGGTAGAATCCGATACGTTTTAATCCTTGCATGGTTTACCTCCAATTACAAGTCTTTGGTTCCAAGTTCTCAAATCCGGCAAATCATGGCAAGTAAAATCTGCTTTATGCCGATAAAAGCAATGTAGGGGCGTTGGGCATAACGCCCAAATAGAACCACGTTGGCACCAAAACCATGAAAAAGGGTTTTCAGCCCAAAACCCCTAGATAAACGCGCTTGCAACCCCCAATCTGCCCTTGCCAGCTCAATTCGTTTTTAACGCATATTCGACTCGGGATGACTCGAGCATCTGAGTCATCTCGAGTCGAAGACAAATTAAAGACAAGTTTGGCGGCAAAGGAAGGCAGGGCTATTTAGCTTGTGATCCTTTTTTGAGGTAAATAAGCAAGGGCACGATCTGTTGACCGTGCCCTTTGCTCATGTTGTTTGTGCTCCAAATTACCTTTTATAGAAAGGCTTTAAAGCATCCTATTATCATATGATACTATTTCATCATGATCATTTTTTTGGTTGAGCTGTATTTACCAGCTTTCATCTTGTAGAAGTACATGCCAGTAGAGACAGTACGGTTATTCAGATCAGTGCCGTTCCAAACCACAGTGTGGTTGCCAGCGGCCTTATCTTCACTTACCAATTTCTTGACCAATTGGCCTTTTACGTTGTAGATTTCGAGGGCTACAGGGCCGGCTTCTTTCGTGCTGAAACGGATTGTAGTTTCAGGATTGAAAGGATTGGGATAGTTACCTTTTAGCTCTGTGGTATATACTGGAGCAGTGGCATCTCCGGAATCAGATCCGCCTTCTGTATGTACGCTAAAGCCGTCCACATAGAAGACAAAGGCGTCGTTCGATGTGCAGCGAATAGCGATATATACGTCTTGTCCATTATAAGCGGAGAGATCGTAGATATATTCGGTCCAGGTGGCCGGAGCTTGTACATCTTCGGCGCCGGTGATGTATTGGAAGCCTTGGGGAAGGATTACAGGCATGGTGGATACGCCTACTCTGAAAGTTTCCAATCCATAATTTGCCGTATGGCTTCTGGCATAGAATTTTACAGAGCTGTTTGTCCCCAGATTGATGCGGCGGGTAATCAGCATATCCTTATTGGGAGCAGTCACTGCGGCAAAGCTGGCTGCCATCTTGTTACCTTCGTGAGCAAGCACATCCGTGATAGGAGGTACGGTCTGAGAAGGATTGAAGATGATGTAAGCCATGGGTGATCCGCTGCCTGGGAAAGTTATGCCAGTGAAACCGTATGTATCTGAATTGTCTTGATCAATCAGAGTCCAATGACCAAATTCAGTAGCAAAATCGGCATATTCTTCAAAGCCGTCTTCCAGTGCTACTGGAGCCAGAACTAGATTGACATTCACATTGACTGTGGCAGGGACAGATTCACCTTCGCTGTACATAGCAGTTACGCCATAAAGGTAATCGCCATTAGGCACATCCATATCTATGTAGGAAGTGATAGCAGGATCGCTGATAGTGGAGAGCATCTGGCCATCGCGGTACACTTTGAAACCCAAAAGGGCGCGGCTATTGCGGTTGGGCTCAAAGCGGTTTGCGCTCAGAGTGCCCTGAGGCGTGCTCTGTGGGCTTTCCACAATTGCTACAGGGGTGAGGGCTTTAAGGGTCGTATTGGTGGCTACAAAGCCCTGGATCAACCAGTTGTAAGTAAGCGTTTCGGCAAGCTGTGTAAGAGTAGTCCAGCCACCGAAGTTCATGATATTGCCTTTGCCTTCGATCACAGGACCATCATCGCAACCAGCAGGATGTCCACCCTGGGTGTTTACACCATAACCAATCCACAGTCTGTCTGTCGGAACGGCTACAGGAGTATTAAGGATGTGCAGATTCCATTCATTAATGGTGATGTTGTCGGCTACAGCAGAATATATCAAAGTGCCAGGAGTGGTAGCGGTGCCACCGGTCCAGACTTTGATAGTATATACGCAATTTTGATAAGCAGGCATAAACTTCAGCTGGGTGAGTGCGCCGCCCTGATATGCTACAAGGTCTGTGGCATCAAACATATGGGCTACGTCGAATTCGGCTGCAGCATTGGTGCCAATGCTATTGCCGGACGCGTCGTTGTTGCTCCAGGAAATCCATTCACCCTGTTGCGGTGTTTCAGGACTGGTCCAGGCAAGACTTACATCGTTGCCATCCACGGTGGCGGCAAGATCAAGCGGGGCAGTCAGACTGATGATTTCAACGCTTACAGGGCCGGCGGGATCGGATTCGCCATTATCATAATAAGCGGTAACGGTGTAAATGTAACTACCCACTGCCAGATCCATGTCGTCATATTCAGTAGTGGCGGGGCCGGCAATGGTATTGATGAGAGCTCCATCACGATATACCTTGTAACCAA
>JAQUJJ010000181.1 GCA_028681035.1 Candidatus Cloacimonadota bacterium | reverse complement strand
CATGAATATTTCGCACCGAGCCATCTTTGAGCACTTCCACTTCCAAGACCACTGTCCCCTGGATCCCGTTTTTGCGGGCAAATTCCGGATAGACGGGATTAATGGAACCAATCGGTAAAGGGGGATCATCAAAAGGCACGAATTCAACCGGCGTTTCATCAAGCTGTGATGGGCTTGATGCAGTGGTTGAGGGTGAATCCCCGATTTGAGGCTTCTGTGCAAAATTGCCGGAGCAGCCAGAAAGCCCGATATCCTATCTCTGAGCAATTTCAGCATATATAGCAGACATTTGCTTTGGTGCATGCGGAATACAATGGATTAGAGCCAAGGTTTATTGCTCGCAGTTTCTGAGTCCATTTCAATGCTTCCCAATTGCCCACCAGGGTGTCAAACTTCGCGGCTCTGATCAGCAATCCCACACAAACACGCTAAACGAACTAAGCAGAGTTTAATCTCGCTACAAGTAATAAACATGTTGTTGAACTCAAGCAAGCTAAGTTTGCAAATATCGAGTATATCGTACACTATACTCAATATAATTAATCATTGCAAAGCACCAGTAGTTTTCTAAGGAAAGCCATAGGATCATGGCTTATTCGGATGATACACTTTCTTATGAATAACACGAGGAGCAACACTAGTGCTTGATGAAGTACCTGATTTCTGAGCCTTGGGGGGTAGATGCATTCTTCTCATTATGTTCTCTCCTCTTTGCCTTTCTGCTTCATTAACGGCGATAACCTTATAAAACCGTTGCGATGATTGAACAGAGTCAAGCCAGTTACAGGTAGTAACATTTGCAAGTAGAGTATAGTTGCCATCAGGTGTATCTGACCCATACACCTTATAAGAAGTAGCATCCTGAACAGGTAGCCATGTGAGCTGACCAGGGTTCGAAATATGTAATGAAGGCACTTCAGGGCACATTGGTCCATTGGCGATTGCAAAACCATCAATTTCATTATAATATTCATTATCAAGAACACTGTGCGTAGCGCCAATATTGTATGCCCCACCAGTATAAGTGTCTATCAAATAAAGGTGCGAAGCACCATAGTAGGTGTGTCCATTCCAGACCCCACCCCCTAAACCCCAGTTAAGATGGCCTGCAAGATATAACAGTCCTGTATTTTCATCAATCGCGCAATCCTGTGCATAGTTTATATCAACTCCAAGGTAACCTACAAGCGTCAATGCTGCAGTTATGGGGTCAATCTTGAATAAAGCATCGTTCATTATGTCTATCCCGTATAAAATATCGTTTTGATTGTCGTAGGTTATCCCTATCATCATTACATTTTGGTCGTAGTATCCAATTGCAATGGTACGATCATTTTCCCAAGGGTGTGGACCAAACAGTCCATTTTCAGTAGAATAATAAACCTTGTTTCGAATCCTGTCAAAAGCCATCCCAGTGAATTCCCGGTCTTTACGGTTAAGTCTTGTTATCGTCCCAGTATAAGGACTGCAATTAATTAAATGATTGTCGGACACCTCAGATGATCTTACACCAGACCACCTACCGTTGATGAAAGCAGAACCGCATACCCAGTTCCGGCTTGCTTCACCAATTGAATCACCGATACTGTTGATTAAACTAGGATTTCCGAGAGGTATTTGAACTGGACAATCAACCAAAAAATTATAGTGTTCATCATAATACATTCCAAAAGCATAACCTATATCACTTAATTGTAAGCAAATAATATCTTCAACAAGAACATTATTCGAAGGCACCATATCTCCCTCAAAGTCTAAAGTTAATTCTGCCACGTAGTGAGACCCAAGAACTGGAGTAAATGTGTCAAAAATAATTTCTATATATTCAAAAGGAGTTATATTCAGGTGCTGAATGCTGCAGTAATCATCTCCGATAGCCAAAGTTGCCGTGATAGCAGCTGATTCCGAGCCTAAAGAATAATATGCAACATTAAAGGAGGGATTCATAGGAGCGGGAGGAAGAACATTTGGGTTATTGAAACTTAGCCAAGTAACATCAGGGAAAAATACTTGGTAGATTTCGATATTGTCTAATGCCCACATATTTAAACAACTTAAGTCTCCTTCTAGCACCCATGCAACGTAAGTTAAGGGTTGATTGATGGATAGCAATATTTGAGTGTACTCCAGATGAACTGTATCTGAGTTCTGAACCCAGCCCACGTCATTCCATGTGGTCAAATCTTGGGATATATATAGCTTTGCGGTTACATCATCGCTACTTCTAATAAATGTCTGAAAAAACTTGATACTTAATGTTTCGACTCCAGTGGTGTTGATTCTTGGGCTGACAAGTCGACACACTCCAAATGTGTTAACTGGGCCTGCCAGCATTTCATATGGTTGACCTCCTGCAAAATTTGAACTGGAATAGCTCCAGGGTTCTTGCCCAACAGATCCGTTTGTATATTGGATAAATGTGTTATCCTGAAACTCCGTGAATGTGTTAAAGTAAAATGGGTCTACTATTGGGTGATCCTTGGTGCGAAAGCTGAAGACCTGATTATCTGTTGCCTCCCCTGCTTCATTAAAGGGGACTATTTTCCAATAATATGTAGATGAATACAATAAGTATCCATATAAACTGAATCTAGTATCATTCACAGATCCCACCATGTTGGCAGGTGGGTTTACGGTATCAAGGTAAACTTTAAATCCATTAGGCACACCTCCAGATGATGAGGTCTGCCATGTTAAGGTTAAACCTATATCTGCATCCTGACTATTATTAACCGGAAATACTAGATTTGCAGCTATTGGCAATGCAGGTGTAAGCATCGGCCCAACAATGTTATCAATTTTAATTCCTCCTGAGATTCCAGTTGATGCCACTCTGAACCCCAGATACCAGTTACCTCCAGACAGCATCCCCAGAGGTACTGTGAACAACCTCCAGCCCCAAGCTTCCGGGATTAAGATCGCATCACTTATAGTATTCCACGTAACCCTGTCTGCTGAATATACAATCTCTAAAACTGCTGGTTGGCTGTTACCAGTTGTATATGCGTAAAACTCTAAAGTATCATTGGCTTGGATACTCAAACTAGGCGTTGAGAGTAAACTTTGGTAGCTATTCGATAGTTGACAGCTTGCACTGTAATCCGATTGATAATAAACAGCAGAAAAGCCCCCCGAAGACTGCCAACCTGCTGGCGGGAAACTGCTAGTAGCGAAACTCTCCGACAATTGATCGGTTAATGCAATCCTAAACCTACCGGTAGTTGAATCAGATCCAGTACCGTGTTCATTGGAAGCTACTATTTTCCAGAAATACTCATTACCCGAGATGTCGTTAGTTATACGCTTACTTACGCTGGTGCCCTCATAAATCAAGTCAGCTTCAGTGAATGTTCCAGTTTGGTTTAGATACACCTTGTAAGTGGTTGCCGGGATTCCCTCAACAGCTTTCTTCCAGGCTAGTAATGGGTGCAATGGAACTGTTTGTTGATCCGTAGGATATACAATAGCTGCAGCATAAGGAGGAGCAGCCTGCCGTAGCTCAAAAACAACATTATCTATAAAAACAGATCGCGTATTGTTTGCATTTTGTACTCTAAAGGCAAATCGTCGGCCAGATACCGCATACTGACTGATATCAATACAATACCAACTATAGTAACCAAGCACGGTTTTGCTTGCAATGATGGTGAACTGGTACCCTGAGGGAGTGTAGTCCATAGAATAAATGTCAAGAGTTTGGGAATTAACTGCGCTTCTGGCGTAAAACTTCAAGTATATTTCTTCAAGATCTATACCCAGGGGCGGACTGATTAAATAGCTGGTACTAGTGCCGGAAACTGCTTGGTTCCATATGTTAACACAATTCGGCTCTGAAAAGGGTGTTTCGCTTACAAGCAGCACCGATGGTTGATTAGCCGTATTGGTAGAGCTTGTATACTTGCTCCATCCCAAGGGAAGATTTGGCATTGATGTTGAATCGAAGTTTTCGGAATGAGGGAAATTGTGTATTGTTGTATCATAACACTGGCCCAACAGTGAGATCTGAATGGGTAGAGTATCTCCAGTAATATGTAAATTTCCGTTAGAAAACCCTGCGCTAAGCGGGAAATAAGCCAATTGAAGATCTATTTGTTGCCCTGGCTGAAGTGTTAATGGCATGGTGTGCTGTGACGTAACGCAAAAATCAGCATTATCTAACTGAAGCTCGTTTATTGTGATGGGAACTGCACTATAGTTTGTGATTGTAATCATCCTGTTTGATGGAGTATAAATCTCTGTTTCTCCGAAGTCTATTGAATTCAAGGTTGTGTGCAGTTGCGTTGAGAATGAAGCCTCTCTGATAGTAATGTCATCCACAACTATGGATGTTGTGGTAGCAGCAGATGTTACAATCCCGTTGAGACCTAAGTAGACAATTCCTGAAGCATTAGCCGTAAAGTACCCTGCAAATCTCTGGTAATCACCATTCCCTACTGCTGTTTGAGGGACTACTACGGTGGTAAAATCTCCAATTGCTGTTCCGCTACCAATGGAAACACCTATCGTTGTATAACTGCTAGCTGCCTTATCCTGCCGCGCCCAAAACTCCACAATATATGCTGTTCCAGCGCTGACTTCCATCGGTCTGATCAACCAGGCATTTGATGGCCTGCCCAAGCGAACATTGACATTCCCTGTCCTGGGGGTTCTGTTATACAGAGTAGAAGTATTGCCCCACCAAGATGTGTTTGTACCAGATGCCAATACTCGAACCCAATGTAGAATAGGCCCATCGTTGGTTGTAGAAATCTCAAAACTCTCAAAGAGTGGATAACTATCGATAAGAGGTGGTGCTGCGGTTTCGAAGCTCCAAACAGGGCATCCTTCAGCAGAACCACTTTGGTTATATGGCACAACCTGCCAATAGTAGTGAGTGTTGTATTCGAATTGCGCTGAGTCATTCCACTGGGTTTCCATGCCAACATCTGTCCCATTAGTGTAGTTCGTTGGGGGGTTATCAGTTCCTATGTAAAGCCTATATCCGGTAACATAACCTCCACCATATGACCATTGCAAGCCCAAAGTCGTATTGAAGTTTGTTTGCATTTGCTGCGGGAACACTATGTTTGCCGGTTGTGGAGGTGATGATAAGCTCGGAGGAGTAAAAGTAAACACCCTGCGTTGTCCATTTTCCGTGCTGTGTAGCGCACTAATGTAGCTATTGGCTGTTAATGTCATGCTAAACATTCCATTAGAGACTACTGGTTGTGCATTCACAAGATTTACTGACAATGCTTGTGCTGAGTACTCTGAACTGGAGAGATAAATAGACCTGCTTATGTTAGAAGCACTAGTATTGTACATGCTGCCATACACATACTTGATCACATTGCTGCTCTCATACAACCATATCTGGAAGTTGCAGTAGTTTGCAGGGGCATAAGAATTTGGAGCAGTCCTTATATCTACAAACTCAACAACTAGGATACGATGGGGGGTGGCACCTATCACTTTGTAGCGGATCCATCCAGTCCCAATAAGGGAATTATCCCCTCCCAAAATCGCCAGTATATGCCGATTAGCAGCAATAGTAGTAGCTGTTGCCGATATCCTTGTGGTACCTAGCTGTAACTGCCCATTAGAATTAACAGAGAAGCTGGTATGGTCAATCAGACCAAACTTGAATGGGAAGCCTATGGGGATGACGTTCGAAGCAGAATCGTCTCTGTATGTTCCAGGAGAAAAGATGTAAGTGCTCCCACTGCTGATATCTTCCAAGCTCCCATTCGTTTCAACAGCATAGGTGTATTGCGATAGCAGTTGCGCCTCTAATAAACCCCAACTAAAAAAAACAAGAATTAACAATACTAATTCGTTCTTCATAATGTCTCCTTACTGTGTTGAGTCCCAAATGTTGGTGTAAATTCCCAACTCATTGTTTCTCAGGTTGTTTGAGGGCATCTGATATCCCTCGTTACTCACAATCTATGTAAGGCCGTACGACCAATTGCATTGTTTTCATCATGTTGATCCAAGTCAAGTTCTTTTTCATA
>JAQUJJ010000046.1 GCA_028681035.1 Candidatus Cloacimonadota bacterium | reverse complement strand
ATCACGTCTGTTCTGGAGTAGTAGGCGTCCCGCATGCACAAGCTTGATAGGCATCACGTCTGTTCTGGAGTAGTAGGCGTCCCGCATGCACAAGCTTGATAGGCATCACGTCTGTTCTGGAGTAGTAGGCGTCCCGCATGCACAAGCTTGATAGGCATCACGTCTGTTCTGGAGTAGTATGCGTCCCGCATGCACAAGCTTGATAGGCATCACGTCTGTTCTGGAGTAGTATGCGTCCCGCATGCACAAGCTTGATAGGCATCACGTCTGTTCTGGAGTAGTAGGCGTCCCGCCTACGTTGTCACGAAGCAGGTTAGATGCCTCTATCCCAGTACAGGCGAGACGCCTGTAGCTCCACCGGCTTATCTATCAAAGAATGCGAGTTGTGTTTTATGATTCCTCCTTGTGGGAAACTGATTATAATTCTGCCCACTTAGTTTGAAAGTGAGCCTCTTTTACTCTTTGTTAAAAAAACCTTTTTCTTTGTTAAAAAAAAAGCCCCGAACCAAAGTTCAGGGCTTCCATATAACCTGTTAACTCGTTAACCTGTTAACTCGTTAGCTATTTCATCAGAATCATTTTCTTGGTGCTGGTATATTTGGCAGAATCCATTTTGATGAAATATACGCCACTGGATACGGCTTTGCCTGAATTATCCTGTCCATTCCAATGAATGTTATGGGTTCCTGAAGGCATTATACCTTTAACCAAGCTGCGTACTTTCTGTCCGGAAATATTGTATATCTCCATATTTACAGGGCTTTGTTCTTTAAGGCTGAATTGAATGGTTGTGCTGGGGTTAAAGGGATTGGGGAAATTGCCCAGCAGGGAAGTTTGAAGAGGGCTTACCAAATCACTATTGGCAACAGTGCCTCCACTACCGGTAAGCACGACTATTGCAATAGATGTCTCTGGATCATCAGAAGTGATTACCAGCTCTCCATTATACAGTGTCATGGCAGAGGGTGTGAAGTTCACATTTATGGTTACAGATTCCCCAGCGGGAAGGTAATAATTTTGAGATAAATGGGGTTCTGTGAAATCATAACTAAGGAAGAATGGCTCAGCACTGCTGATGGTTCCCATCATGGAGACTGTTCCAAGGTTGCTTATCGTGAGAGGCATACTGAGAGTTTCGCCGATTGCAACATCTTGAAAGTCAAGATTATGATTGTTGACAGAGAGGATTGGTACACCGGCAACATGATTGGTGGATGGGAAAATGATGTCATCTATCCAAGCGCAATCGCTGCCGACAGTGCCGCCGCCATCCTTGGTATATCTCCACATAAAGACGTTTGTTCCTGCGGACACAGGCAAACTTACTTGGCTCCAGTTATCGTTGTTGCCACTCCACTCACTCATCAGCAAACCGTTTATATGGAAGGTCAGCTTGTCGTATGTAGCTTCACTTGATACCTTTTTCCAGAATGTAATGTTTCCAGATTGCAGGATATTCTTGGTGATACTCATAGAAGTGCTGGTGCTATGGGATATCTGGGGTGATTTTGCAGCCAATGTGCCATTATAACTGGCTTGAGACGTTGTCCAAGTTCCACCTGTAAAGCTCCAAGGTAAGGCAGCTAAGCCAGATTCGAAGTTCTCTACATCTTGTCCAAGCACAAAGGAATATGTATTCACGCTCATATAGTCACCAAAGAAACTCATCACGGTAAGCTGAATTGTGGTTCCAGCGGGTGTTAGTGAGCTGAATGTAACCCGGTACATTAATGTAGCCATTTCACCGGCTAATAAATCGTCGGCACTCGGCATAAGAGGTTCTATTAAATAGTCGCCACCATTTACCATAAGGGTTGAAGAAATGTTTGATGCTGTGCTATGTCCGGTGTTGCTTATCTCTATTGAGAAGGCGATAGATTCACCTGCATCAACACGACCGTTATTGTTACCCATACTATCGTCTATGCTCAGATTACCCCAACTGATAGCAGGGGCATTTACCAAGAAACTGCGTTCATATTCGAAGATATTTTCAGCAGCATCGGTAAAGGTAAATACTAAGGGAACTTCGTGCTGGTCGGGGATAGTGCTGCTTATTTGAATACTAAAGCTGCTATAGGGGAGATGATTGCCAATTTGCAGGTCCCCAATAGAAAGCACAGGGTTAAGAATTGAAATATAGGGGTCTGTCGAACTTAAAGTAATGTTAACCGCATCAGCAGTTTCACTTCCTATGTTAGAGAGTTCCATGCTTATCTGTACAAGTGCTCCAGATTCTGGGGCATTAGCACCAAAGACAAGGTTATCCAGCATAATGTAGGGTCCCGTACTGGGAAGCACTTGAATAGTCTGGATAAGCGTTTGCTTGTTGAAAGCAAAAATGGTTAAAGTAAGATCCATTGGTTCAATGGGAACTGGGTTTAAGGAGAGAATTGCAGATCCAGCAGCATCCGCTACAGCAGAACCGTATATGATGCCTGCATTGCTGAGGGTAACCTTGGCATTAGGCTCAGTTTGGATAGTGAAACTTGCCATTCCCAGGAACATAACTGGGTTGTATGTGGCAGTTATGGCAGTAGGATTCTTGGTGCGCACCATGAGAGAAGCATCACCAAATATCGTCCAGTTTTTAAACTCGTCAATCCCGTCTGATGAATAAGCCTCAATCATCTTGGACGAGCCATTAAAGAATAAGCTGCCTATTCTATGTTTTGCTCCGGCAATCAGCAGGTCGGTTACTTCGTCCTGCCCACGCATAGGAGGATTCCAGCCCTGGTTCACGGTGGAACCATAAAAAGCGATGGCACCTGTTGGCTCACCTGTGCTGTTGGTAGCACGCAACCATGCTTCTGCAAAGCAGGTCTGGCTAACAAAGTTGCCATTTACACAGGCAACCGAGACGATAAAGGGGAGCATGTTGCTGTTGCTTAGGCTGTTTACGTTGGTATTACTGAAACCGGTGGTTACCCAAGATGTATCAGAGCCATGACCAACGTAGTTGACAAAACCACGACCTTGGTTTAGGTTTGTGGTAACATTGGAGGAAGATGCACTAGGAGCATAGATTTGGTCAACGGATGTGTAACCATAACCGAGTAAATCTGTACGGATAATGTTCATGTGCTGGATATCGCTTTCACCCATATCACCCTGGCTGCTACCGCCTTCATTGGAGGCAATACCCATGGCGTTTTGCAGGTAGCTTGCACCCACTGCAATGTCGCGTTCATAATAGACACTGCGTTGAATCTGAGTCTGCATATCTGCAACAGTTGTAGCAGAAAATCTGCCGATATAGATATCAGGATAGCTGTCGTTACCCGCCACTAAAGAGAAAGATGGATCGCTGCCACCACCACCAACACTCAAGGTTGGAATCTGGGGAGCATCGCCAAAAAGCTGAACAAACATCAGGTCGCTGTTGGCATTGTAGTAGTTTTGAATGTAGGTCTTTATGTTACTAGCCGAGGGTCCGGCAACGGTAACATCCACCACTTCTACGTTAAAACCAATCTGACGTTTCCAATCTACCCAAGGTTGAAGGGTGGCATCGAACATACTGTGCTTTATCACTAATATGCTGCCTTCTTCGCCAAGGCTGGGGTATTTGGCTTGACCGAAGTTCAGGAACATATTACGGTATGTTTCTTCAAAATAGCTGGTGTAGGATGTCTTGGTATCTGTAACAGCATTCCGGTAATCCGTGCCATTTTCTTGTAGAGAAACAAGCACCTTGGTGTAAACACGCAATGTGCCGGTAGCAGGATAGTAAACAAACGGCTGTAAACGGACGGTTATTCCGCGGTAATCCCTCAATATAAAAGGTTCGGACAGACTTGCAATCTGTGCTGGATAACTGTCGCTGCTATTATAGAAATCTGCGAAGGTATAAGGGACACTATCAGGATTGATATCACGAGTCAAGTTACCCTTGGAAGGGGCAACAGGCATTGCTAAATCAATATATTCACTATTAAGAACATTAAGCTGCATAGCAGCGGTGCCAGGAATAATAACACTACGGGACACGGTGGGTACTTGGGGAAGACCCGCTTCCAAAGTGATAGCCTCTTTCGGCAAGGATATAGTGTTCCATTGGCTTCCATTTATAGTTATTTGTTCACGATTGAAACTTCCTAAGGTGAACTCTAATTCAAGATTATTGGGGCTGCTGTTGATTAAGTGGATGTCGTTCTGATATTCACTTACTGTAATTTGCTCTGCGAAAAGCGAGCTTAGCGCAAAAAGCAGACAGACTATTACCATTAAAGGCTTCACGTGTTCCTCCATGTAGTATTAACACTATATTCTTCATTCATTTTAGTCATCATTAACGGTGCTTTGTTTCTGGTTTCGGCATTCCTAAGCTGGAATGCCGAAACCGATAACAGAGTCCTTATTTCATCAACATCATTTTCTGAGTTGAAGTATAATTATTTGTATCCATCTTGTATAGGTATAATCCGCTTGAAACAGCGTTGCCATTATCATCTTTTCCATTCCATACAACGTTGTGCTGCCCAGAGGAGAGAGACGTATTCAACAGCTTACGGATTAGCTGCCCTTTCATATTATAGACGCTAAGTTTCACCAAGCCGGTTTCCTTAATCGAGAAACGGATAGTTGTTACGGGATTGAAGGGATTGGGATAGTTCTTCTCCATTGCCGTAACGATGGGCGTAATGCCCGGGTCGGCATTTGCTGAACCAACACCCTGCAGGTGTAAGGGAATAAGCACCGAAGGATTGTTGGTATCGTTAGTAGTTATTATAATGTTGTCATTTATGGTGGGTACATTGGCACCGCTGGCATAGCTAACGCTATAAACACGAGTTGCACCAGCAGTAATATGATAGCTATAATTTGCAGGAAGAGTTTCGCCATTAGAGGAAAGTACAAATCCGGCGGGAATAGACATCGTTCCGCTTAGTTCGCTATCTCCCAAGTTACGAAGTATGAAATCCGCACTTACGGTGCTGTTCGGAGCAACGTCGATGAAAGAAATTGAATCCGTGGGGCAATACATCATAGGTGCTTGAGAAACGCCTGTGCCGGGGAACGTTACATCGTCTATCCATGCACAATCGCTTCCGCTGCTGGTAGAGCCATCCTTGGAATATGTCCACTTATAAGTGTGATTTCCAGCGGTGATGGGATATACCATTTCTGTCCAATCTAATGCGCCGCTCCACGATGCGACAACCGCTCCATCAATATAGAAGCTAAGGTAATCGTGACCATTTTCGGAGCTAACTTTGCGCCAGAATTTCAGGTAACCACTAGTGTCTGTAGTGTGGGATATTTGCAGCGCAGAAGACCCATAATTGGAGATTAATCCAGATTTAGCTGAATACACCCCGCTATGAGCTGTGTTAGCACCAAATGCAATAGTCCAAGGGTTGCCACTATTATTAAGCCAAGGGTAATTTGTAAAACTTCCAGATTCAAATCCCTCTCCTATCATACCAACAGGTATTACAATGGAAGAATTACTCATTTGCACCGCAGAATCAAACACAACGCCAATACGTACAATCGTGCCATTGGGGATATCTTCTCCCAGGCTAACATTGAAGTTCAACGGCAACACATAGTTTATCGGAAGTGAAGGGATAACGAAGCTGGTAACGTCGATTGCTACATTATCGTTATTCGAATAGAGCATAAGCGTTCCACTGCCGGAGAGCATGTGTCCGGTGTTGCTAACGTCCACAGTTATGCTAAGGTTTTCTCCACTTTGGAAAATCCCATCGCCACTAGCGTCAAATATGGTAGGTATTCCAAACACCATATTAGGAGCATTAACAGTTATGCTACGTTCAGAAATCCATTCATTTGTCCCACTTTGAACCGTGATGGTGAAATCAACCACTGTTTGGTCTGGGATATTGGGGTTTAATGTGAAACTAAAAGCGTTCGGCATGTTTAAATCTCCACCTGCTGCAATATCTGGCATAGCGATGGTGGGATTAGCAATTTGCACCCATTCACTGCTTGTGCTGAGGGTACAACTAACGTTGTTTGCGGGGTCTATCCCAACGTTACTAAAGGGGATTGTCATATTCATAGTATCGCCTGCTTCGGGGACATTGTTGTTTCCATCAAGATATAAAACAGCCCCAGTGGTAACATAGGGACCCACATTTGCTATTACCTGAACATTGGCAATCATGGGACGGCGACGCGAGCGAGTTAACACTATCTTTGCTGTTCCAGGCTGTGTGAAAGGTGTGTATGTAAGCGACAAGGCTCCAGTAGCGTTAGTAAGCCCAACTCCATGTACTACATTATCCATGGAAAGAGCCACGTAAGTATAGGGGTCAGCCTGAATATCCATAGTGCTAAGCCCTAAGAATAGCTGTGGAGGAGCTTGGAACGAGTTCTGCGCAGGTATTCCCATATAAGGAACAAGGGAAGGATCGCCCATTATTGAGTAAATCTCCCAATAGTAGTTTATCTTGTTGCTATTGGAAGCAACAACTGCCATATTCCCCATAAATACCATGCTACCAGCATTGCCTGCCCAATCTGCGAAAGCTTCGTTATGCTCATGGAACAAGGCATCAATTGCCCCAATGCGGTTTGCAATATAGGGAGAGCCAGAGCTAACGACAGGCGGCTTGTAGCCAACTCCCCAATAATAATCTTCATCCCAGTAGGTGCTATTCGTGCCGCCAATATAGATTATTGCGCCTTTATTGTTAGCACGAAGCCAGGCTTCGCCGAAACAGATACTGGTATCGAATTTACTGGTAAGACAGCAGTTTCCAACCACGAAAGATGATTCGTTATAGTTCTGGAGATTATTTATATTGGAGTTAGTAAAGCTAGGATCATACCATTCCATAATATCTCCATGAGCAGTGTAGTTAATATATCCCACTCCGGCTGAGGCAGCGGCGATAATTGCACTATCTGAACTCCCTGAACCGGGATACAGATAGTTATGGCTGTTAATACCATGGGCGGCATTGATGTAGTTGTTTATGGTATAATTTAACTGTCCATTTCCATGAGAAGAGCCAAAGTTACTATCCACACCAGCAATCATTATTGCTTCTCCCAAGTAGGAATCATTGGGCATGGTATATTGTTCGTGCATAAGAGTTTTATTTACTTGATTAGTTACTTCTGCCACAGAGGTGGCAGAAAACCTACCAAAATACATTTCTGGCAGATAGTCCGAACCCTGTAAGCGTACATAAGTAAGGTCTGTAGGATGGGATCCGTATCCGCTAACGGATGCGTTATTGGCAGGAACCTGTGCGATATCTCCAACTATCAGTAAGTAAGATGGAGCAGGGTTTTGCGTGGTAGCTGCATTCCACAGGTTCTGCAAATATGTTTTAATGCTGTTAGTTGAGGTTCCCGTTGTGGAAGTGGTAGCGACAGTTACATTGTATCCTTCGCTACGTTTCCAATCGATGAATGGTTGCATGGGTGCCACAAAGTTATCCGGTAGGATAATCACGTAGCCCAAAGGGTATCGGTTTAAGGTAGCCCGTGAAGATGTGTAGTTTAAGGTTATATCTTTCAAGCTGTTTTCAAACACAGGCGAATATGTCTTGGCTTGCAAATCTTCAGTAGCAGCGATATCTGCCCCTTGATACGAAACCTTCACTTCTGCATTGTATATTATTTCCAGTTGTTTCAGGCTGGGATTATAGCGAACAGGCACAAAATCCAAAGCAAAAAGCCGAGTGCCACGCACCATGCCCAATTCGGTTACGCTAACAGGATTGTTATCTGTCCATGTATTGGAATTGTAAAACTCACGGTTTACAACAAAGGGTATTTTATCTAAATCGGCAGATTTGGATACCGAAGCCTGACGAGGCATCAAGGGGTAAACAACACCGTTTTCGCTTAAGTTAATCGTTTTTACGCTTGAGGTGTGAATTGATGCTGATACCACAGCTCCCAAGGGCACGCTGATCAATTGGCGCATCAGGGGTAAGGAAGGCACGCCCTCCTGGTTTGTGCTAGTATAGTTTTCAATTGAAAGCTTAGTCCAGTTGCCCTCTTTTGAGCCAATTTGCTGGTAGTATAAATCGTCTACTGCATAGCGAACGCTCAAGCCATCTTGGCTATTACGCAATAGCTCTACAGCCATTGGTGCATTTTGCACGGTTATTGTTCCCTGTGTTGCGAAAAGTGCAGCAGAGCAAAGCAATAACGCGAGAGTTAAAATGTGGTTCTTCATGTCCACTCCTTATATTTTACAATCACTATTATCTGTTAGCAAGGGTTATCCTTGGTTACATACATAGTATAAGCAAGTTTGATGCCGAACCTAAGAAAAAGGTATAAAAAAATACAGCTTGACCGTATTAGCCTTTTAAAAAAAGGTCAATCATCTTGGTGTAAAGAGGATAGAAACGGACTTATGAACGTTTTACAGATTGTCAATTTTATCGGGGGCTTAGCTCTCTTTCTATTCGGTATGAATAAAATGAGCGACAACCTGAGTGCTGTTGCAGGCAGTGAGATGCGACGTATCTTAAAGAAGCTTACCAATACGCCACTTAAGGGAGTATTGGTGGGGCTTGGAGTTACCGCTCTTATCCAAAGCAGCTCTGCCACTACGGTTATGATGATTGGCTTGGTAAATACTGGTATTATGACCCTAAACCAAGCTGTGGGTGTGGTGATGGGAGCAAACATAGGCACCACTATTACAGCGCAGCTAATAGCTTTTAACATCGGGCAGTATGCTTATATTTTCGTAATAGGGGGCGTTACTCTTCTCTTTATGCGCAAAAGCCGTAAAATGGAACGCTGGAGTCATATTCTTATTGGCTTTGGCTTGCTATTTGTGGGCTTGAATGTTATGTCTGGAGCCGTTGCTCCGCTAAAGGATTCGCAGCTTGCACGTGATTTTATCATCCGTTTGTGTGGTAATCCAATTTTAGGAATACTTACCGGCACCTTATTAACGATGGTGATACAAAGCTCTTCTGCATCTGTAGGGATAGTAATTGTACTAACTGCAAATGGCTTGATACCTTTTGAAGGTGCGCTTTATTTGGTGTTTGGCGATAATATTGGAACTACCATAACGGCGTGGATGGCAGGGATAGGCTCGAATAGCACTGCTCGCCGAGTTGCCATGGTGCACACTATGTTTAATGTTATCGGTACTATTGTCTTCGGTTTTCTCACATACATAGGTGTTTACACGCTTATTGTAAATAGGATTACCCCGGGGAATGTGTTGTTAGGTGAAAACGTGGCAAGGCATGTTGCCAACGGGCACACCTTCTTTAATATTTTCAATACCATCATCTTTCTGCCTTTTGCGGGGCTGCTTGCGCGTATTGCAACCAAGATTATTCCTCCCGATAAAGAGGAAACCATTTCCTTAGGTGAGCCTAAACATCTAAACTATTTGGTGATAAACAATGCGGAGCTGGCAATAGAACAATCCCTGAAAGAAATGCGGGAAATGCTTCGCTTAGTCCGCATGGGTCTGCTAACGGCTTACGAGGCATTCAAGGATAAAAACTACAAAAAGCAGATTAGGGTTTCCCGCATCGAAATGGCTATAGATAATCTTCAGCGGGAGATTACTCTGTACCTTGTGGCGGTAAACGAGAAAACTAATGCGGACGGTATTATTCAGAAAATACCCGCTTTATTGCACTCGGTAAATGACATTGAGAAGCTTGGCGACTTTATGGAAGATGTAAACAAGATTCTAAACTATCAGATAACCTCTCAGAAGAATCCGCTCAGTCCATTATTTATTAAGATGATAGGCGATCTCCATAGCAAGCTGATATTTATGATAGACCTTTCCATAGAGTATCTTGAGGAACTTGCACCCGATTACACCTATAAAATTATCGAAATGGAGGGGCGCATCAACGAACAGCACCATAATCTACGTGAAGAAGTGCTCGCTCTAATTCAAAATGGTGATTGTGATGCTGCGGGGGGATTGAATACCATAGACTACCTTGACGCAGCAGAAGCAATAGCCGATAAGCTGAAAAACTTAGTTAAGGCAGGCAGCCATAATTTTGTTTACAGCCAGGGACATTTATCTTTAAACACAAGTGATAAAAAGTCCTAATACCGCCGTTTAACTCACAATTACACTGATTTATAGCTAAGCTTGCTTTATACAATACTTATCGCAGTGTAATTGTAAGTCAAACAGAGACATTGTACCAGCACTCGCCTCCAGTGCTAACAGCCGAGAGCGGCTATTCTTACAACTATTAATGCGAGTCTGGAGTTCATCTCGCCGTTACCATTTTAAGAGAAACAACCATCTTTGCAGGGATATGGACTTTACATGAAAGCGATTTGTGTCTGGAGTCCTTTGTGTCTATGCTAATTATATGTCCACCTCTAACTTAATGACACACTGGACTTCAGTGCGAGACTTTCATTACCAGTAGCGAAGGCAAGGCTTCAGTCAAGTTCAGCGGCACTTGCTTTGGTATTTTGAAGTCCGATGAGCCTATAAGCTATTGATAATAATAAAGATAGTCATGGTTCATTGAACTCCAAAACACTCCACTTTTATGTAAATTCTAAAAGCTTAGTTAAAGGGATTTGGGTAGTTATTCTTCAATTCGTCTAGATAACGAGTTGCACCAGATTCCTTTATGGTAAGTGGTTTCTCGGTGAGAGTCTGAGAGGTTTTGTTTGTTTCGGATGAAGGAGCACCGGCCAGGAAATGCGTTTTTGTAACGGTAGCCATCGTATCCCAATTTAGGCTTAGCACATTAGCTCTGTTTTTCATTTTGAAGTATTGATGCTTAGTAACGCCGTTGTGTTCTATTGCTACTTCCATGGTATCCGAGGTCTCGCTAAAGCGCAAATCTCCCAAATCTTCTTGCTGCGCTCCTAAATGTTTAAATGTCTCAGTGCAGTATAGAACAGGAAAGGGTGTGATGTCAGAACTGCTAATCTCACCATTTGCATCAGTTTCATAAGGATATATGGCGATATTTTTGAACTCACCTAACTTATATGCCAAACTTGTGCCAGTATAAACCAATGTTTCGCCATCATAGTATTTAGCTACTATTTTATAGATGCCGTCTCGTACTGTGTTTCCTGCGTTATCTTTCCCATTCCAGTTAATGTGATGAGAACCAGGGACATAAGGTTCGCTTAATAACAGGCTTTGTACCAGTTTGCCAAAATAGTCCTGAACTATAATATCCACAGAGTGGGGGGCAGCTAAAGTGAAACTTACTGTTGTTGATGGGCGATAATGTTGAGGATTAATCCCCAAAAAGTAGCTATAGTCTTTTTGGAAAACTGCTGCTTTATATCCTTCCAAGGGATTTCCGGCAGTATCAGTAAGCGTGATTTTGAGGGAAAAAGCTTCCGGCTCAGCGGGTTTGGTTGTACTGTTGCAGGACAAAAGCAAGGCACAAATCACTAACAACAAAATGTTACGCATAACAGCCTCCTTAGGCAATTTAATAGTTGTTTAACATTGGTAACCACTCCATGTTTAGCAAATAAAACCGTCAAGGAAAATATCTGCTATGGAATTGGAATAAAAAGTGAGAGTTTTGCAGGTGAGAGTTCCCAGTTTATAATAGAGTCTTGTCCGTTCTGGCGTGGCACCTTTTGCTTGAATTGCCCTATTATTGCCCACCCAATGCCCTCCACATGGACAATGAGTGGGCAATGATAGGGCAATTGGAGCAAGGGAATTTTGACAAAATGGCAAAAAGAAAAGCCTCCATCGAGGAGATGAAGGCTTTTCACAGGATGTTGAGAGGGATTGCTTTTGGGTAAAACTAGAACCCGAACCAGGGACCTATGCTAAGGTTTAGCCCTTGATATTCGGTATTGGGGGAGTTCTTTACGATAAAGTTTTCTTGATCCAAGCCCTTAACTCTCCAGCCATTCTTAGGGGAATAGCCATAAGTGTAGCCGGCTTCGGCACGAATACCGAACCAAGGCAGAAAATGAACCATTAATTCTGCTTTTGGTTGAACAATAAGGTACTTACGGAATATTTCGGCATGATTATTATTACTGCCTAAGAAGGTGGAATATATTTCAGAAGGAGCTACACCATCACCCCAATTGTAGTTAGAGTTGCTTTTCAGGATTTCCACAGTATGGGATGCTCCGCCAAGCAAAAAACCAGTGGAAACGATTAGGTTCTTGGTAATGGCAAAACGCTTATCAAGCGTAACGCCACCCATTGTGTTATTGTAACGCATCCAAACACTGTAAGTTGGGTCAACAGGATCAAAGGTCTTGGGAGTGTCTTCATATGTTGTAACCTGTCCACCAATAAAGAAACCTTTACCTATATTGACTTTGCCGCCGATACCTTGCATAAGCACACCATTATCATCCAGCATTTCAGTGAAACCTAATTCTGACATAAGTTGATTTACATCTGTCATGTCGGTATTAAACCACATCGGTATCCAGCTGCCACCGCCATAACCAACGGACTTTCTGCGTTTTTCGGGCTTATCTTGGTCATTGGGTTCATTGGTATTTGGGGAGTTACGAGTGCCGAAAGTGAAATCCACTTTAATTACTTCGCCCATGCGGAAAAGTTCCATGCTAACAGTATCATTTGCACGGTACATTTTGCGGAGTCTCTCGAACACGGCAGAGTTAGTTACTTCTTTTCCATCCATGCTGAGGATGATGTCGTTCTCTTGCAGACGTTGCTCCCAGGCAGGTGAGCCGGAAACGATACCGGTAACAAGAATTCCATAATACCCTTTGTATTCAAGCTCTTGTGCTTTGGGGAAGTTTAGGTCTTCGGAGTAGATACCCATAAAAGCTGCATCTGGAGAATCTGGATCGGGGTTAAACTCTTTACGAATGTTCATAACTACCTTGGGAGAGCCGGGGACATCACTGAAGTTCTTTTCCATTTCTACACGGATTTCCTTTTTGATGTCATCGTTCAGATCTGCCATTAATGCGCTTAGACCTAGGGACATTAGAATTAAGACAAACAATACTCTTTTCATTTTGGACTCCTTACTTAATGTATTTCCTAATACTATACGCAAGGACTGTGCCAAATGTCACTGAAACTACATGATGTTTATTAGCAAGCAGATAGCGAAGTATCACTCTTAAGCGCAGGGCGGAATTATATCAAAGTGATATATCGTTATGATATAATTACCTATATTTACGGTTTTCGGAATAGGAATTGCACACACTTCAAGTGATACAGTAATATCCTTCAGGGAGAAATAATGAAAAGATATACTCTTGTTATGCTTTTGGCTGTTATAGCCTGCGTTTTGGCTGCCGTGCCACAATACATCTTGGGAATCCCCAGCAGTAAAGCACTTAAACAAGCTAATACAAGCAAACTAAGGCTGGCAGTAAGCTCGCTTGCCGATAGTGGTTTAGAAGTTTATTACTACAATGAAACAGAGATTATAGCAGGAAGCAATAGCCCCAGCTATCCCAATGCCAGGCTGCTTGGAACTTTCGGGAATGGCAACTTGTATCTTGTAAGCAAGCTGGGAATTGGGAAGGACGATGCCATAAACAACTGTGGCGAAGTACTTTTAGATTTGGGGACATCTGTGCTGTTTCAAAGCAAGCTGGATGAGATACAATTGCGGCAAAAGATAAGCAATCCCTTCATTCTGTTTGAGTTAAAGCCTCTCCTCTTTAGCCCTCAAACATCCTTACCTATAGAACTTAACTCTAATCGTACCGTTATAGAGAACTTGCTAACGCAGGTTAATCCGGATAGTGTGCTTTATTTTATCCAGTCCTTGCAGGATATGCAAACGCGTTATGCTCTGGCAGATAACCGCTTAGTTGTAGCCAATTGGATAAAGAGCCAGTTCCTGCGCTTTGGCGTGAATACTGCTGAACTGCACGACTTCCAGTGGCAAGGCACCACGCAATATGATGTGGTAGCCACCATTACAGGAAGTGTTTATCCCGATACTTATATTGTAGTTGGCGGGCATCACGATTCCATTACCTATACGACACCTTATGTCTTGGCACCCGGAGCAGACGATAATGCCAGCGGTGCAGTAGCAGCTTTAGAAATGGCAAGAGTAATGATGGCAACAGGATATCAGCCAAAATGCTCTATTCGCTTTGTTACTTTTGCAGCGGAAGAATTTGGTCTGTGGGGTTCTAAAGCTTATGCGCAATATGCCGAAGCCGAAGCAATGAATATCCGCTTGATGATGAATCACGACATGATAGCTAATAATACAGATGGTGATCAACGCGTGTTATTGATGCCCTATGACGGCTACTTGGATTATTCTGACATGGCAGCGGATATCACCAGCCAATATACATCACTCGTACCGGTTTATGGCAACCTCAATTCTGGCTCCAGCGACAGCCATTCCTTCTGGCAGAAGGGTTATCCTGTAGTTTATTACTTTGAGTATAACTTTAGCCCTTGGTACCACTCTAATGACGATATCACCGCAAACATAGACCCTGCATATTGCGCAGAGGTTATCCGTGCCTCCACTGCTGTAGCTGCTACCTTTTCAAGTCTGCCAAATCCTCCCACTAATCTCAGAGCTTGGGATGCTGGTAATGGTAATTCCTTAACTGTGCTGTGGGATTCTCCTAACGATCCTAATGTGAACCACTATAAGCTAAGCTACACCAATACTGTTACAGCACAGACAGTAACCGAAACTGCGACTAACAACGTGTATGTACTAAACAACTTGCAAGAAGGAATTAGCTACGATATTTATGTATGCTCTGTAGATGCAAGCGGTAATGAAAGCTTGAGCGTTTACACCAGTGGAACTCCGTTACAAAATCCGCTTACTCCCTCTAAATTTTCAGTTGATCCTTTCCAGACTTCTATGTTACTTTCTTGGGTTCCTAATACCGAAATGGACTTAAGCGGCTATCACCTTTGGCGCTCAACGGATGCCAACAGCGTGGGAGAATTGCTCGCTACGATACCAGTAACCAACGAATTTACATCCTATCACGATGAGAACCTTGTAGGCTCTCAGCAATATTACTATTACCGCCTTAGTGCCTTCGATAACGATTTGAACGAAAGCCTTTACACTGAAGCGCTGCGTAGCCGCCCAGTTAGCATGGATCAAGGGATATTAATAGTGGATGAAACTAAGAACTATAGCGGAGCCAGCCCCTTTCAACCTACAGATGAAAGTGTAGATAGCTTCTATGATACCTTGATGCAAGGCTTCAATGTTACTTCTCAGTTAGATTTGGAAGGCGTTACGGAACCTTTGCGCTTAGGGGATATTGGCATTTATTCGTCTATTCTGTGGCACGGAAACGATTACGGAGAAGTAACGTATCCCTCCTCTGTAAAAGACGTTTTGAGGGAATACATCAAGCGAGGCGGCAAGGTATTGTTTAGCGTTTATCATCCCAGTAAGGCATTTGAGCAGAATACTTCCTATCCGGTTACCTTTCCTTTAACGAGTTTCACGAGAGAGGTGCTGGGGATTAACTCGGCAGATTATAGTTCTAATGCGCGTTTTAAGTATGCTATTCCTAGCTGGACAAGTATCCCGTATCAGGAAGTGGATAGCTTGAAAACCACTACTGCCTTTAATGAACACATCTTTCATGTAGAATCCATTACGCCCGAAGTTGGGGGAGATATGGTATATGCCTTTGACTCCGACTATGCAGACAACAGCCCACAGGGTATCCTGAATGGAGATTGCGTGGCTGTGCACCATGAGTATAATCTTGGCGAAACTATGACCCTAAGCTTTCCTCTGTATAACATGCAACCAGCTTCAGCAAAGGCGTTTGTAAATAGGGTGTTCGGTTCTGTTTTTAACGAGCCAAGTCCGGTTGAGGATTTGCTTGTACCGACTATAAGCGGTCTTAGCATTTTGCCTAATCATCCCAATCCTTTCCGGGATAATACCAACATATCTATCACAAGCAAAGACAATCATAGCCCCATGACGGTGCAGGTGTATAACTTAAAGGGGCAGTTAGTCAGCACAATATTCAGTGGCATTCCCTCTGCCAAATCCTCTTTCAATTGGGATGGCAAAGATAACAGTGGCATGCAAGTAAGCTCTGGTGTATATCTGTTAAAAGTACAGCAGCAAGGAGAGGTTTTAACAAGCAAGATGCTGCGAATGAAGTAAGCTATAAAAAGCTATTAGGCACTGGTTTTTCGGTAGGCAAGAATGGCTATCAGATTTATAAACAACGCATAAGCGGATAGAATCAACAAATCTATGCGCAGGCTGTAAATTCCTGCTCCCTTTAACATTATAGCGCGGGTGGAGCGGATAAAATAGGTAATAGGAATCATCTGAGAAAGCACCTTGCCCCAATTTGGCATGTTTTCCACCGCAGAAAACAAACCGGAGAGAAACATAAACACCATCAATACGAAAAAGGCGATAAACATGGCTTGTTGCTGAGTTTGTGCAGTTGTGGATATTAATAACCCAATCCCCAGCATCACTGCCAGATAAACAACCAGGAACAGCATTTCCACCCAAGGGCTGCCAACAAAAGGAACCTGAAAGATAAAGCTGCTGATAAGCACTCCTATCCAAAACTCAACTATCCCTATAATCAACATGGGGATAAGCTTTCCCAAGATGAACTGGTACTTCTTTATGGGTGTAACGTTTATCTGCTCTATGGTGCCGATTTCTTTTTCACGGGCTATGTTCAATGCGGTTAATAACAAGCCGATAACGCTTACCAGAATAACCAGAATACCCGGTATCATGTAGATTTTATAGATTAGTTCGGTGTTAAACAGGTATCTGGTAGCAGTGGAGCTGGGCGTTTCCTGCACTCGCAGAAGTTCAGACAGGTAAAAGTCACTTAACACTTTTCCGGTGTAGGCGGATATTAGCCCCGCTGCTGTGCCATCCACGGCATTGATGCGCATTTGTAAGGTTACAGATATCCTGTTGATAAGGTCTCTTTCAAAACCCTTGGGGATGCTGATAACGAGGTCTGCTTGGTTATCCCTTAGTTGGATATCGTTTGTGTTAGAGTTGTCGCTATTGCCGATTAGAATAAAAAGGTCTCCAGCGGTAAAGCTGTGTAACAATTCTTCCGAAAGTGGCGATTTATCCAAATCTTCCCAGGCAAGATATATCTTCTTTAGTTCAAAATCTGCTGCATTGGAAAGCACCAATAGCTGGATTATGGGCAACAACACTATGATTGCCAGCATCGCCCGGTTACGGAATATCTGCTTGAACTCTTTGCTGATGAGGATTAGTATATTACGCATATTGTTTACCTGAATCTGGTTGTGAAGTTTTTGAGGCTGAGAAGGGTGAAGATACCGGTCATGAGTAGTAAAACCGCCAGTTCCCCTGCATAGGCAGAAAATGGAGAAGCCTTTAACATGATATGCTTTAAGATGCTTACAAACCATCTTGCCGGCATAATATAGGTAATTCCCTGCAACCATAGGGGCATGTTTTTGATGGGGTAGATCATGCCGCTAAGTAAGGTAGTAGGTAACATCAGTCCTGCCAGCGACATCATCATGGCAACCTGCTGGGTTTTTGCCTTGGTAGAGATAAAGAAACCTAATGCCAGAGCACATAGGCAATAGATAAAACTCACAAGGATAAGCATGATTAATGAACCCGCCATAGGCACTCCGAACACTCCGAAAGAAAGAGCTAAGATTATGCCTGTAATCAGCAAGGAAACAAGTAGATAAGGTGCCAGCTTGCCAATGATAATCTGCATGGGCTTCAAGGGTGAGATAAGTAGTACCTTCAGGGTACCGCTTTCTTTTTCGCGGGTAAGCGAGATGGAGGTCATCAAGGCACAAATAAGCATCAAAACCACCGAGATTAAGCCGGGAACAGTAGCATAAACGCTCTTAAGCAAAGGATTGTAGTAAAACATCTGCTCGGTTTTAAGCATGGGGACAGGGCTGCCGCTAATGTTGTCCACCCAGAAATCTGCTAAAGTGGCTTTTATATAAGTTTCGATAGTAGTGGCGATATTGGGATCGGTGGCATCCAGCAACAGTTGTAAGGAGCTTTCACTGTTCTCAACAGCCTTGCGGTCAAAGTCTTCCGCTATGTACAATATTGCCTTTACCTTGCCTTCTGTTAGCAATTCTTCTGCCTCTGGAATGGTTTGCATGAGCTGAACCTTAAATCTCCTGCCTCCTTCCAGCCTGTGGATCAGATTGGTGGATTGCTGCTGCTTTGTCATATCCACAACGGCAATGTTGGTGCTTGCTATCTCGAAGCGCAACACAAAACCAATCAACATAATCTCTACCAAAGGCAATAATATCATTATCATGAGGGATTTGGGATCGCGGATTATATGCAGTATTTCCTTGCGGACAAAGATGCTTAGGTTCTTCATGTTTCTTCCCTTCTTGCCAATGCCAATATTACATCGTAGATGCTTTGCACCTTAAACTGCTCTTTCAGTTCTATGGGAGTGCCAAGTGCGCCAATTTTGCCATTTACCATGATGGATATTCTATCGCAATATTCTGCCTCATCCAGATAGTGGGTGGTAACAAATACGGTTATGCCTTCGGAAGCAGCAGCGTAAAGCATATCCCAAAAAGCTCTGCGGGTAATGGGATCCACTCCTCCGGTAGGTTCGTCCAGGAAAACAAGCTGCGGTTTGTGTATAATGGCGATGGCAAAAGCCAGCTTCTGTTTCCAGCCCAGAGGCAAAGAGCCTACTAGCCTGTTTTTGTATTGGCTAAGCTCCAGTTTGTCTAGCATTGTGTTGCCAGCGTCCTTAATCTCTGCGCGGGACATCTTGTATATCCCTGCATAGAAACTGATGTTATCCCACACGCTGAGGTCATCAAACAAGGAAAACTTTTGGCTCATGTATCCTATATTCAGCTTAACTTGTTCGCTTTGAGTCGCTACATCGTAACCGCAAACAGTGGCACTGCCCGAGCTTGGGGCTAACAAACCGCAAAGGATGCGCATGGCAGTGGTTTTGCCTGCACCATTCGCACCCAGAAAGCCGAAGATTTCCCCTTTATTTACCTCGAAAGTGATGTTGTCCACTGCCACGAAATTGCCAAACCTGCGGCTGAGATTGCTTGCCTGGATAATTACATCACTCATTTTCTCATCTGTCCCATAAGCTGCAGGAAACAATCCTCGAAAGTAGCTAAGATTTCCCTAATCTGATATGGCGAATCCATGCCTTGTTCCAGCTTGCTGTTTATGTTCTCCATTGTAGAGGCATCTGCATTATTCAGGCTTACATGCAAAGCATCACCAAAGGAATACAGGCTGGTAATGGCAGCCTGGTTTTGTAACAATGCTTTTGGCTTTTGCCTATCCTTACATGTAATAGATAACAGCTTGCCTTCATAGCCTTTTATTATGTTATCAGGGGTATCCAGCTTCATAATTTTGCCGCTGTATATCATAGCAACTCTGTCGCAGCGTGTAGCTTCGTCCATGTATGGAGTAGAAACCACTATGGGTATGCCGCTATCCCTAATCTGCATCAGGTTATCCCAGAATTCCGTGCGGGATACGGCATCCACTCCGGTGGTAGGTTCGTCTAAAAACAGAGCTAAGGGCTTGTGAATAAGAGCACAACACAGGGCAAGTTTCTGCTTCATCCCTCCGGAGAGTGCACCTGCTTTACGCTTGGCAAAAGGTTTCAGCAGCTCATATATCCCCTGTATCAGGTGATAGTTTTCTTCTATACTGCTGCCAAAGATGTTGGCAAAGAAACTTAAGTTTTCCTGCACGGTTAAATCCTGATACAGGGAGAACCTCCCCGGCATAAAGCCAATGGAAGCGCGTATTTTGCCGTAGTCCTTATGGATATCCATCCCGCTTATGCTGGCTTCTCCCGCATCGGGTATGAGCAGAGTGGTCAATATCTCAAACAAGGTGCTTTTACCTGCCCCATCGGGACCAATAAAGCCAAGAATCTCGTTCTGATATACTTCGAAGGACACATTATCCAAGGCAAGGGTACTGCCGTAGTGCTTAACTAAGCCCTGAGCACTAATAAATGCTTGCATCGCCTAAAACACTATCTCCGCCGGCATCCCCAGCTTCAAATTGCCATTGCTTACGCATATTGCTTCCACCCGGTAAACCAGCTTAGTGCGCTCTTCGCGGGTCTGAATCACTTTGGGAGTAAATTCTGCTTTACTGCTGATATAGCTTATCTTGGCGGGGTATGTTTCCAGGTTTTTAGCTCCGTCTATCCGCACCGTGATCTCCTTACCAACTTTCACACTGGTAAGTTGGCTGCCAGAGATGTAAAAGACCACCTTAAGGTTCTTCATATCTGCCAGCTTAACTATCGGTTTTCCGCTTGGCACAAATTCTGCTTTTCCAGCATAGGTGCTAAGCACGGTTGCTTCATATGGTGCTTTCAGATAGCACTTAGCGATATTAGCGTTAATTGTTTGCAGCTTAGTTTGGGCGATGTTAATCTCCGAGCCAGCCATCTGGATTTCGGTGTTGTTTAGCTTTAGGCTTTGTTCTTTAAGCCTAAGGTTGGCGTTGATATCGTCCACCTGTTTCTGAGTTGTGGCGTTCTGCAGCAGCAGTTTCTCAAAGCGTTGTTGTTCAATCTGCAGGTTACCTTTTTCGGTTAAGCCAAGCTGTAGCTTCTCATTCGCCGCTTTCTGTTTTAGCTGCAGCAAGCGGATATTATCTTGCAATTCGCTGCGGCTGAGTGCCAAATCTGTGGTATCTGTTACCGCAATCAGCTCACCAGCTTGCACAGTATCGCCTTCCTGGACATACATCTCGATAATATTCCCGGCAATGCGGGCAGAGAGCACTGTCTCCTCTGCTTCAAAATTTCCCCAGGCATCGCTGTTATCTTTGCTTGTACAGCCCGCCAGAAGTGCGATTAGCATCAATACATATATAGCTTTCATATTTTCCCTCCTAAGAGCAGCAGTTTTTTTGCCTGTAAGGCAGAAAGCTTAGTAATGCTGCTTTGCAGCTCCAGCTTTGCGCTTAGCAGGTTATTGGTTTGAATCAGTAGCTCTGTGGTGGTTATAATTCCAGAGCTGTATTTATCTTCAAAGACTTGCACTATTTTCTCCAGAAGTTCCACTTTTTGTTTGCTGGTTGTTATGTTGTTGTCAACGCTTTCCAATTCGGCGTCCAGACCGCTAAGCTCGTTTTGCAGCGAAAGCAGAAGGTTTGCCTTGTTTGCCTCTATTATCGAAGCCTCGGTCATGGCAATACGGTTTTGCTGTTGTCCTTGCCCAAAATCCCATATTTTCCAGCTAAGGCTTAAGCCCACGCTGTAATAATCGTGCAAGTCTGTGGAAAACATATTATAGCCGGGCTTGCCTATTCCAGCCATCGCACGGGCAAATACTTGGGGATAGTTTTTGCGCTTCGCAAGGCGGGCATTTGTCTGCTGCAAGGCAATCAGAGTTTCCAAACGGCTCAGTTCTGCACGGTTAAACTCTTCTGTTTCTGGTAAAAGCAAATCAGGTATGTTTAGTTCCACATCGCTGCTTAGTTCCATGCCACACAAACGTGCCAGCTTATCCAAGGCAGCTTGTTTAGACTTTTGCAAGCTATTCACCCTGTCGCTATTACTTAGCAAATCGTAGCTTACTAATTGCACATCGCATGCTTCTCTTATCCCGTTCTGGTATGCCGATTTTACTTGTTCCAGACGCGAGTTCAGGCTGCCTGTTTGCAGCTCCGTGATAGCCAAAGCCTCGGTTAATGAGATTACCTGGTAATACAAGCTTACCGCCTCCATTTCCCGGCTGTCCATAGCTGTACTTACTTCCCAAGTCTTTGCCTGATTTTCCAGTTTGTTCATCTGTTTCATCAGTTTGGTTACTCCAGAATCCCACACCATTTGTTTTAATTCCAAACCCAGGCTTTCTCTATCTTTATCCGGTTCGGGCAGATTGATAGGCAGGGCTGAACCAGTGTTCAGACTGGTAACTTCGCTATTGTATCCCAGATCACCCACGACGCTTAGGGAGGGGTAATAACCCGCTGAAAGGCTTTTATCCTTAAGCTTCTTTTGTCCCTCGATATTAGCAATATTGCTTTGCAAGGGAGTGGTCTGCCTAAGGTTTTGCAGGCATTCTTGCAAGCTGAGGCTCCAGAGGCTGTAAGCCACAAAAATAGCCAGCAAACTAAACAATATCTTCTTCACGGTTTCTCCTTCAGAATGGCACTTAACACAAAGTCCATCGTCATCTGCTTACGGCGCATTAGCAAAGCCTTATACTCATTATCAGACAGCGATAGCACCCTTTTTAGCAAAGGCTCTGCCATAATGGGATAGACACACATGGATATGATGTTTACCAGCAAATCCACAGGCTCTATGTCTTTGATTTTACCTGCTGCACGCTCTTTGCTGAACTTCCTCATCACGCCTTCCAAAAGGGCAGTTCTATCTATTCCGTTCACAATCTCATCCAGCAGTTCTTCATGCTTAATCATCTCTGTAAAAACAAAGATAGCCTGCTTTCTGTTTAACAAAAACATCTCGTAGATGTCATCAACTAACTTTTGGACAAAGCGCTCAATGCTGTTTTCTTCATTTATATTGCTTGCAACATACCGTATTATCTGGGAAAATACCTGTTGCACTGCTTTTCTGAATAACAATTCCTTGCTACGATAGTAATAGTGTAGAGAGGCTTTTGATATCCCCGCTTGGTCGGCTATTTCCTGGGTTCGGGCAGCGGCATAACCCCTGTTGCAAAAAACCTCTATCGCTGCCGCTAATAGTCTGTCTTCTGCGTTATGAACTGTATCCATGGTTACTCCTTAGTTTTAACTGCTGAGTTTGACCCAATAGTCAAACCATGAGGTCAAGGAACTGCAACCCTTGTTTTTTGTCAATATTATTCTTTGCTGGCTTTCACGTTTTTCCCGTTTTGCCTCTTCATTATTAGTGAAGCCGGGAATAACAGAGGAAAGGCGAAAATAAAGAAGAAGAACTCAAAGATGGCATTGCTATTCGGCGCAGGATTTCCCTTTAGTCTGCTGAGAAACGCATCATAGGTATTCCCAAGCAAGTTCCCCCAAAAGATCAGCCTGATAAAGAGCATTATTTCCCAAGCTGTTTTAGCTCCGTAATAACCGACAAACGCAGTTTTTTCCTGGGGATCTGGTTTGCGCTCAGTCTCCGCAAAATGTTGGGCATACTTCAATGCAGGGAGTTCATATTCGTCGGCTTCAGTATCGAACTGGAGCTTGAACAGGTTGTCTATCTCAGCTTGGCTAATTCCTGCGGATGTTGCTTCTTTGGCATGGAACCAAGAGCAATATACACAGCCATTTACAGCGGTTACCACACTCATGATCTTTTCGATAAAAACACGGTTTAGTTTCTTATTCTTTCTGGAAGCGGCAAATCCGCCAATATTTGTCAGCAAGAACCAGATGTCTCCTGCCAGCACACCTGGAGTGTATATGCGTTTTTTGAATCCTGTTAACATTTGTTCCTCCTTATCTTGACCTTGGCATAATTTCGCACGTCATTAATATGATAAGGCAAAAAAGGTGAAAACCATCACTGATTTACTATAAAAACTTATTATTGCGGCAGTTTGTGGGTTTTCTTAACTAATACCTTTTCTAACATTCAATATCAGCGTTGTTTTCCACACCTTACATTTCGACTCTCCAGCACATCAACTTTTATCATGTCTCTATAATGTAAGGGGGACAAATCCAAGATTTTGGGACAGAATTGGGATTTATTTTTGCCAATGGGCAAGAATGCAAGACATGAAATGATGACAAAGAACTGCTATGGATAGTATTAATGATATAGCAGATAAATTAGTAATAATCCTAAGGCTAGAGTTTCCTATTTCAATAATGATATCTATTTGGTTCAAGTTCATTTATGGTGGGTAAGACACATTGAGATCCAAATATACAAGACAGCAGTCCCGGCGGGACGAAAGGTATTAGCGATGGGTTTTAACCCGGCGAAAATGGAGCAAAAACAAATTATTAGTCCCCGCGGGATGACAGATGTAATTATATATGTCTGAAAATATTAACTCAGCTACAAAGCCACCTATCACCCCGTTTCTTTTATCCGACACCTTTCTCACGCCGGGTTAAAACCTGTCGCTAAAACCTATCATCCCTAAAGGGATTCAGGCTGTTGACAAACCTCGATAGAGGTGGAATACTTTAGCCTGAGGTGTGAACCTCAGGTATGAATAGGAGTATCAAACAAACCCCATGGGGGTGACACAGTAACTGGCAACATATTGCTATATTGTTATATATGTCGCCCTAATAGGGCTTTTTGTCTCTCTTAATGCTGACCTGGGGTTTCGCTTCGCTACACCCCAGGCTAATGTATTTCGTCCCTTCGGGACTTTTTCAACAGCCTGCGTCCAAAAGGGAATGCGAACTAATAGATTCGCTCTTGACAGGATTTATATAAAGTGTACGAACAGTTTAAAGTAAAGGGAATATGCTATGAGCAACAAAGATGCCTATGTCCATTATTGGCTTGATACCGCACAAGCAGATTATGAAACCATGGAAATCATGTATGCCAATAGACAATTTCATTGGACTCTATTTTGGGGACACTTAGTAATCGAAAAGACGTTGAAAGCACTGCTTACCCAAAATACAGACATCCCGATACCAAGAACCCACGATTTAATGCGTCTTTTTGAGATAACAGGGATAGATACGGGTGAAACAATAAAAGATAAGCTTGATGTGATCACCACTTTTAATATCAGTGCGAGGTATCCTGATTACAAAAACAGGTTCTACCAAAGCTGTACACAGGAATATACAGAAACTAGAATTTAACATCATTAAGGATCTTTACCAATGGTTGCAATCACAAGTATCACCCAATTAGAGCAAATTATAAGGCAATATGCTGAAATCCTTAACCAGCAAATTACGGTTGATGCCATCTATCTTTTTGGTTCGTATGCCAAAGGTACCGCCGATCAGGATAGCGACATAGATTTAATTGTAGTATCTAAAGACTGGAAAGGTAACATCATAGAGGATACTATGCTGCTGATGCGGGCTCGAAGAAAAGTTGATCTGAGAATAGAACCTCATCCTACCTTGCCGGAAGAGCTGGAGAATAATCCTTTTATCCTATCGCTAAAGCCGGACATGCGGAAGGTTGTTTAACCCACGGTTTAGCTCATATTTTTGCCGCTTAAGTAATGCTGATAGTTAGGTCTCTAAGGTTAGTTAAAACTGCTGCGGGTTTTTTTACATGAAAAATACCCCGTGATTTAGGCACAGAACCCCAATATGCCCAAAAGTTAGCAATATAGGGTGTTTAGAATATATTAGACTATGTTAAAGCGCAGAAGTCGATTTATTCAAACTACTT
>JAQUJJ010000180.1 GCA_028681035.1 Candidatus Cloacimonadota bacterium | reverse complement strand
TGTCGTTATCATAAGGCAGGGTGGGAGTCACATAGCTGAAGAGCTTGCGTTTGTCTGTCTTGACCGCGCTGCCATCTTCATAAGTGTAGATGCGCACGGCATCCTTAACGAAGTATTGAGCGCCATCCTCGTCTATAAATACGTCATTGCCGAAGTTGTCCCGCAGTACATAGCTGCCGTCTGGATTCACATAGGCCATCGCGTCTTTTTCATCGTCTGAGACAAAGAAGGCTGCGCCAAACTTGGGATTCTTGATCTCGATAGCAGCGCCTCTCAGAGCATATTCCTGAGTGCGTGAAAGGTCTGGCGTGATGCCCATGATGCGTTTACTGAAGCCAAATCCCGTCTTACGGCCACTGTAATAATCTGTGTTTTCCATCACCAAGCCTTCACCATAGGTGGCGCGGTAATGCCCCAGATACACTTTCATGCCGGTATTGCCCAGCTTGGGCAGGCGGGTATTCTCATATCCGGCATAATACTTGGTGGTATTGATGACATCCCGGTCCGAGCCATAGTCTGCATCCGAGAAGAGCAATCCGGGACCAGTCTTGGGGTTGTAAGTCATGATGCCAGCCTTGATATTGTTTCCATAACGCATTCTCAGCTTGGCCATCATATCCGGCTGCACCTGATCTGCATTAAAATAGCCCCAATAGGAAATGCGCTTGTCGTGCGGAACCGTGACCCACCTGTTGTCAAAGGTCTTGGGTACAAAAGCTTCATGCAGCATATCGTATTGCCCCTCATCGTAAGGACGGGTAAAATACTCCGCTGAGGCGTCAAACATCAGTCTGTTCTTTACTGGAGGCTCGCGGAAATACACGTAGTTCCTGAGGTTTGAATAACCGTAATAGGAGATGCCCATGGTATTGCGCAAATCCCTGGTATCGGCAATGGTATCGCCTCTGGCCACTCTCTTGAGGACAGCCACAGCATCCACCGCGGAGACATTCGGCAAACTGACGAAATCATCAAAATGCATGCGGTTCACGTTTTGCGGAGTCATCAGAAAGTCCTGCCAGACGTCTGCCATGCCTTCTGAGGCACCTTCATTGCTGTCCAAGCGCTCGATGAGGCCTTGGATCTCCTCTCTGCGGATGGCCGCTTCATCGGTCTGGGTGTATAGCGAGACCACCACCAGAGGTTTCAATTTGTTCAAAGTGCGCTGATCTATAGAGGGAATATCCCTCAGGTCATAGATATTTTCCAGGATCTTCACAAAGGTCCTGTACTCATAAATATCACGCGCTTGAGCTTCCGTGATGGGAAGCAGTTTCAATTCGCTCAAGGAGGCTGTATTCAGATCCACCTTGCCAGCGAGAAAGCCTATGCACCATAGGGCAAAGAGCATCAAAAAGAGCTTTTTCATCGCGTATCCTTATATCTGCTATTATTCATTATCTTCATTTATATCCTTCGTAGCCGCATCTAGTCCTTGCATTTCCTAATCTTCATTTCTTCCTGTCTCTATCATAGTCTAAGCGGTTTTTAACTTAGATGCACACTCTAAATTTTACTCATAATCTGTAAAGAGATTTTTTTCGGGTGGGTGTAGAAAGTCGAGAAAGTTTAGGAGGTTTAGAGGGTTTAGAGGGTTTAGAGGGTTTATCCTGGCAAGCTCTGCATTAAGAAAGCCCCGATATCCCCAGTTACCTTTAACGTCCCTCTTTCGGTGTTCTCGGTGGTCAAACAAAGACAAAAGAGAAAGGGCACGATCGCAAGACCGTGCCCCATTGCTTATTTTATGGATGCCTTAGGAAAGCTCGTTTATTAAAAAGGCTTTAAGCATCCTATAGTTATATTACACTATTTCATCAAGACCATTTTACGGGTAAAGCTGGATTTTCCGGCTTGCATTTTCACATAATACACACCTGTACCGCAGGCTTTGCCCTGTTCATCAGTTCCGTTCCAGAAAGCTGAATAGTTTCCTGCTTCCTTGTGTGCTCTTTCCATCACCTTCACGATCTGTCCACGGCTGTTGTAGATCGTAATATCAAAGGTCTCTGCGTTGGCAAGACCGTATTTGATGGTGGTGGAAGGATTGAACGGATTGGGATAGATTGTGCTCAGTCCGGTGATTTTGGGGATCGTAGGTGTCTCATTCTGAGTAGCACTATACACGATATTGATGGGACTGTGGTATTCAGTCTCTCCATTCAATTCCGTATTTTGCAACCAATAATAGTAAGTTCCTTCCTGGTTAAGGTCTTTATCCTTATAGAGGTAAACTTTGGTCTGAGAAGTATTGGTGGCAGGAATGAGATCGCTGATCTGCAGAGCAGTAGAAAGATCTTCTTCCAAGCTGCGCAGGATATGGAAACCCAGAACCTCAGTTTCAGATTGAGTTACCCAGGTGATGTGAACAGAATTAGTTCCTGACATTGCAGCGGAGAAGCTGCTCAATTCGACAGGTAGCGTTCCATCGTCCAGCAAAAAGAGGATGGTAACAGTATATCCGTTTTCAAATGTAAAGTCCGAGACACTCACTAAGATAGGGGTATTAGTCCAGAAATGTCCGCTTGGAGCTGCTCCTGGAGAATAGCTGCCCTGAAGCATTCCAGGAGAGTTGCTCGTGAATGTAAAATTGGTGAATTCACCAGTAGTAACACCGCCCCGGAAGATCTCAGTGCCAGGCTGGTCAGTGCCTGAAGATTTGACGATCAAAGTGTAGGTTGATGCCTTTGTTATGGTGGTTTCCTTGTCAGCTCTACCTACTCCGTTCAGGCTGGTAAATACTGTAGTGAGTGATCGAACAGTTCCGAGATCAATTGTGGGAAGGTAGGCTTCATAGGTCCAGCAATCAGGACCTCCGACGGTCCTGGTCCACACCCACATATAATCGTCATTTGCCAGAGACACAGGGTAGGAGAGGGTGACAGCCAAGTTGCCATCTTGGGCTCCTGAGGTCGTCCAGGTACGAGCCAAGCTTGTATGTCCGTTACAGGTCTGATCCTCATTGGCTAACGCTACAGCTAAGGCAGAGATAGTGCCCAGACCGGATACTGCGAAGTCTTTACCAGCTAGGGTAAGGAGGTGCCCGTCAAAACCAAGGCTTCCCGAAGTGAAGGTAAGGGTATAAACAGTCATATCTGCACCAAGAGTAACCCCTGCAGAGTTATTAATTACGCAGTCATACACGCCGTCAGAGCAAACTTCATTTCCTGTGGTGATTGGGGTGTCACCAGTATAAATGAGAATGTTTTCCTCCACGAAAGTGGGTTCATCGGATAGTTCTCCACCGGAACGGTTGATCGTGGCACCACTTGCCATGGTCAGAGTGTTGCCGACGCCGATGGTATAATCGCCGACCAAATAAAGGGTACCATTGACAGTGACATTTGAGGTTATGGGAGTAGAGCCGATACCATCTATCACCAGATTATCAAAATTCCAGTTATCCAGGCAATACCAGTCTCCAATAAATGCGAAACGGACATACATATTTCCACCCACATTAGTGGTGTAACCGAGTGCGGACATATTTGTCGCTGCATGTTCAGCATAGCCCATTGACCAGATATCGCTCCAAGGTCCTGAGGTACTGGTGGCACATTGAAGATGCAAGGACGTCGGATAGTCTATCTGCCAGCGACCGACTGCGGTTGATTTGAAGGCGACATTTATAGCATCATATCCCGTAGTATTAATTGCGGTACTTCTATAAATAGAATATGTAGTGTTTGAATGTGTATAGGGACCGTCAAAGCAACCAGTGTACTTTACTTCTGGCGAGGTTCCACCAGCACTTGTAGTAGCTGATGAGCTAAATGTCCCATCCCCAGTGCCAATATTGCCAGTCCAACTGGTCAGATTAGGAAAGGCGTCGGTTAACAGGTTCGTGGGAGTTCCAATAGAATAGGCATACTGAGTAAAACCGCCGGGATTGGTGGTGAGATTGTTTATCACAGAGGCAGAAGTGGGAAGTTCCTTGCCTGCTACGATAGGCGTAGCACCGGTATAAAGCAAGTTCACAGTTCCGGCAAAGGTAGGCGCAGAATACAAGCTTCCTGCAGCAGCACGGGAAACTGTCGTCCCTGTTGCCATGGTCAAGTAGCTTCCGTTGGTCAGCAAGCCACTCGTAAGGGTTAAAGTATCATAAACTGTGATAGCTCCACCCAAAGTACAAGGAGCATTGATGGTAAAATACTTCAAACCGTTAGTAATAGCGTTTACATTGGAGGCTCCGTTGATTACAAGATTGGAGGAAGTGCCACCGAAAATATTACCCGCAACCGTATAGCTTAAAGACCCATCAATCGTGAGAGTATAAGCTCCCACGTGCAGGCTTGCTGTTCCAGTTCCGCCTGCAAAGTCCAATATGCCGGTTACGGTTAGGTCTGTACTAAGAGAAACGTCAGCTGCATCGAAAAGATAGAATACATCACAGGTATGGTTGCTGGGAACTTCATAACCCGTGCTATAAGCTACTGAGCCATTATCGTAGAGCAGGATCAGTCCGTCGGTAGGGATGTTGAAAGTAGGCGAGACATCAAAGCTGCCGGCCGGAACGGTATTCGAAGCAACCCCTCTTTGCACGACGGCATAGGAGGTTGGCCCCGTACCCAAGGTGATCTTATTGGAATTATGAACCACTCCTGCAAATAAGTTTGCTCTGAGTACAACGATGGTGTTGGAATCTGATGAAATGGTTAACCCAGAGGCATTGGAGTTCGATACATCAAAACTGGATACAGGTGATGTCATTGTCCCTGTATTGGTGAGCGTCTGGGCGTTGGCAGAGCTGAATATAAACCTTATATAATCGGCAGTGGCATTGATAGTGCCTGTATTGGTAACATTTCCGCCCATTACAAACCAGGTGCTGGTCGTACTGGTTCCAGCAGTCAGGACAAGAGTTGAACTATTGGTAATATTTCCATTTACTTGTACTTCAGCAGCAGCCGCTATGGTCTTGGTCCCAGCACCAGAAAATCCCAAGTTACCAAGATAGGTTGTAGCATATATAGTCTGCGCTGCCGCACCGGAATAAACAAGATTGCTGCCCACAGGAAGGGTCATGGCACTGAACTGAGCAGCGGTTAGTGTCCCGTTACCGATTTTCACGGTGCTGCCGGAAACAGCGACAATGGCAGGTGAACTACTACGTGTCCCGTTCAAATCCAGGGTTCCTGCGCCGGTAAATACAAAGCGGCATCCGGTGGTTCCGCTGGTCAATGTGCCAGAGACGGTCATTGTACCGGTGGTGATATTAATCACGTCATTCCTAGTAGTTGTTGTAGCACTCATCGTGAGGGACCCACAAGATACGGTTCCAGCATTGACGTTTATTGTGCATGTTCTGCTGGTATTAGGTATGGGCATGGAAATGAGACCCGATACGGTAAGTGTATTTGTGCCGTTGATCGTTAAAACTGAGTTTGTGGCTACAGCAGCAAAAGTGATGGAAGCGCAAGCTGCCGGTGCAGTGACTGTTACTGTGATGCCTGAATTGATGGTAACCGCATCACCGGCTACTGGGACAGCTGCTCCACCCCAGGTTGCTGTAGCATTCCAATTCCCCGAAACGGATGCCGTTCTGTTAGCCCGTGTCACATCAATTGGAACTTCGGGTATTTCGATTGGTTCGTTTTGTTCAGGTATTATGGGCTCAGATGCCGGTTGAGAATAATCTCGAACTGCACTTTTAATTTCAGCTAATGCGGGTTTTAAAGACAGTTCCTTAGCGTTGGTTTGTACCTGCCCATTACGGTCGCTGATTTTGACCTGCCCAAATAGACCGGCTACGCCGATCAGTACAATGAATCCTAAAATGAGAATCATCTTTGTGTGTCTCATAATTTCTCCTATTTCTATGTCTATTTTTTATGCTCTACATTGTGGTGTTAGCTCTGAGTTCCAATATGGTTGAGGACCATCTACTATCCTTATTCAGACCCTTCGCACACATAACTTATTACATTTAATGACAGGTAGATATCTTGTCAAGTCATTTTAACCTTAAAATCTGATATTGTGAGTGGAAATATTTCCACATTCTCTCGTTGCCTTGCTGTCAGACGGTTTGCGGGGCACTATAAACAGCGATCTTGCAAATCTATTTCCT
>JAQUJJ010000179.1 GCA_028681035.1 Candidatus Cloacimonadota bacterium | reverse complement strand
CAGCCGGTAATAAATCTAAAATTGTGCTAATCGCCTCTTCTCTGTTTAGAGGAAGATCGCTGCTTGGTTTTAAGCCACTATCCTTCTCTCCCCGCTCAAGCACCCGCTTCTTTACGATTAAAGCAATCGGACTACTGGATTCTTGGGCGGTATTATAGGCTAGTTTTGTCTTATGAAACGCATCTTCCTGGTCATCATCCAAAATGAAGTAGGGTATCTCCAAGTTCTTTAAAGTGATTGGTGTCAGCGCGCCCTGAACCTTATGCTGAACATGATCTTTGATTGCCGGATCCCCTCTCCACCCGATTAGCAATATCATTGGAATCGCATACACCTCCGGATGCGTTAAAGAAATGAGAGGATTCATGGCATTCCCCAAGCCGGAATTCTGCATATAAACCAGAGGGATCCCACCAGTCGCAAGATGATAGCCGCATGCTATCGCTATTGCATTACCTTCATTTGCGGCTATAATGTGTCTCTTGGGATCCAAGGTCTCCTCAATATAACAACAAAAATCATTCAACAATGAGTCCGGCACTCCCGTGATGAAATCGACACCCAAACTCGCAATGTACCCACAATACTCCGCGATATTAAGCATGTTTACTCCTTATCGTAGATATTAATCGTCCCTATTGCCTCAAGGAAGTCTTCAAATCTACTGTTCAAATCCCACACTGCTGAAGCTACTTTCTTAGCCAATCTTCTCTCCAGCCCGGCGTAATCCGTCAGGGAGTAGAACTTCTCCTCCAATTGAGCATCATTTAGTGGATTTTCAGGTTCGCCAAGGGGCATTTCGATTGAATCACTTATGGCACGTTTGTTTTTCAGTAAAACAGTGATCTTTGCCATACTTCGTCGTGGGAACTCTTGAGACATGACTGAATTGGGAACAACATCACATCGACTCACAATCTCCCTAACCAAGCTATCATTGATAGTTTCATCAATAAACTCTCCAATACCTGCTCTTCCGGTAGCTATGGCAACCCCCACGCTAAAGGGGATGCTCATTTTCGCTGAAGATACACTTCGAATATCCTTATGATCGTGATTTTTGACTGCGAGATCATATGTCTCGATGTTAATAGCGTCGATATCATGAAACCCATATTCAGATATCTTGGGTCGAATTTTAATCGCGGCATCAATAGATGGATGACAATATCTACATGCAGCATAAGGTTTGGTGTATACATCGTGAATCTTCAGTCTTTGTATATCAGGTAATTCCCACCTATACTGATTCGAAGACACTCCCACCATATTCATAAACCCGTTTACGCCCCCAAGAGGATCATCAGGGCTCTCGAAACCAGCCTCAGCCATCGCAAGAGAAACTAAGGCATTCATTGCAGCTTTCCCTACGTTGTAAGGCTTTAATTCTGAATTGCCTTCCAGCACCTTAAGCATTCCCGAAGCTGATACTATACTCGTTGATACAGCTTTCCTGGCTTCCATTTTTGGTAACCCAAGTGCAAACGCACATGCCACCGTTGCTCCGATTGACCCACATGTACCGGTAGCATGATAACCTTTCAGTTTGTGCGATGGCTGAAGCGCCAAAGCTAGCATCATTGTTGCTTCATAGCCTAATATTATCGCCTTCAGAAGCTTATCTGCTCCAATTCTTTTCTCAGTCAATAAAGACAATAATGCCGATATCACAGGGGAGCCCGGGTGTACTATCCCGGCATTTGACCCGTCATCCAACTCAGCTATATGAGCTGACATCCCGTTTATTAACCCGGCAAAGACTCCATCGGTTCTGTGCTTCCTTCCAATGACCTGAGCCGCACATCCATCACATTGCCAGTGTCTCAAGAGTTTGTCAATTTTATCTTCCAGCATATATGAACCAGCTATGGTTACGCCCAAGTAATCAAGCAAACATCGTTTTGCTTGATGGTAGGAATCAATGGATATATCCTGTCCCCAGAGGCACTCCATGGACTCCATGAAATCAATAAATGTGTGATTGTCGCATTCTTTCATTTATATCCCTTGTCTTTATGATGTTTTGAAGTATAGAGGACTTTCCGCCCTTATTGCTTCCCACGCTTCCTGGAACTTATTCTGCAAATCCTCAGGAATCTCGCTTATTGATAATGAGCTCAAATTCTGTTCCAGTTGAGTAAGCTTGGAAGCACCCACGATTATGGAATCATTGAAGGATGAGCTTAACATTGAACTGTTAACCAGCCAAGCCAGTGCCGCATCAGCAGCACTTAGTCCGCACTTCACCGCTGAATCAGCAATTGAGTTTGCGGTTGCCAGCATATCCTCATTCCAATAACGCTCCAGGTAGGATCTCCTCAGTGCAAATCGTCCCTCGTTAGGTAGTTCTTTATGATTTCCATACTTGCCGGTAAGCAATCCACCTGCAAGCGGGTTAAATGCATAGATGCTAACACCATAATAGCGTGCAGCCGGAATCAACTCTGATTCGATGTTCCTGCTCAGAGCATTGTAAAGACCTTGATATACGCTGGGTTTTGGCCAGGCCTCGCGATCACATATATGCCATATCTCACTCAACATCCAAGATGGATAATTACTTATCCCCAGTCTTTTAAACCTCCCCTGAGCGTGCATTTCTGCGCAGGTCTCAAGACTAACATGAATGGGCGTATCATAATCAGGCATGTGCAGATAGAATAAATCTACGTAATCGAGCTGCAGGCTTTCCAGGGATCCGCTTAGTTGAAGCTTGATCGCCTCTTTATCAAGCTTGCCGGTAATTCTTGGATTTGCTTTTGTGGAAATTTTGTACTCATTCCTTTTGAAATTACAAAGGATTTTCCCCAGCAGCTTCTCGGTAGCCCCATCATTATAAACATAAGCCGAGTCTATCTCATTAAATCCAGATTCAAAGTAAAGATGCAACATCTCAAGAGCTTCTTGGGAGCCAACTTGTTGACCAAAAGTCATTGTCCCAAGAACGCAGTTTAATCGCTTGTTCATTTACTTTTTTCTTGGCGAAAAGACCGCCTGGGGATAGTATTGATTGATCACTCTCTGCACTAGGGCTACTTGCTTTGCACGTTTTCTGGCATCTGCCTCAGTGGATTCCCAGCTGTGAGTTTTTGCTACTGAGCCCCCGGTTTTGAGGTAAATTGGACATGCTACGCGTACCATTTCCGGAACTTCATAGTGCCGAATAAAACCACCCGATGAGTCAGGGTTTTCAGTATGCACATCTATAGGAATATCAATGGCTTGCCTTATAGCCCCCAGCATCTGAATCTGAATATCCCTAATCGGGTTCACGGAATCTGCTCCGTTTAGCTCGAGTAACTTAGCTGAGCAGGGATTGCCGTGACCACAATGAGCAGAAATCTTAAACTTACAATCTTCAGGAATCTCGCCTTGTGCTCTCATCTCGTTGAGCAACCACAAGCTACCTTCATCGTAAATCAAGAAGCCTCGACAGCCAAGCCTTGCAGCTCTCTTAACATCTTCAACTGCCCTGACAATCTGTTCCTGTCCTCTCAGACGATAACCCATGCGTTGCCCTTCGGGAGTATGGACGGAAGCGCTTGTGTCGTAGGTTGCGCGGGGGCCTATTGCCAAGATTAGATCTACCTTCCAGTCTTCAGCCAGCTCTACCATTTGCGAGATTTCACCATCAGACAAAAGCATGATTCCCTTGGTTTGGGTTACGCGGTGTAAATGTAACCCTAAAGAGTCAATCTCCTGTAACAGTGCCTTCATCGTTGTGGGTCCTTGAATTCCGGGCACTTCAAACCGATATTGCCCGCCATCCGAAAAGCGCTTGCCAGAACTTGGTAAGTCGTAGGCATCGCCCGCAGGCATGCCGATTTTGGTCAAAAAGTCTCTTGTTTCTTTCATGGAGTCACCTCAGCATCTCTTTTGGATTATCAATCTATCGAGAACAAATCCTGATAAGCAGCATCGTTCTCGATCACACCGTATGCTTTGGCCTTATATGCAATTTTTTGTGCCCAGCTGCGATGTGGGTTTATCTCATTCATTTTATTTGACCTTGCGCTCTTAATCACGCCCCCATCAGTATTCAGAATCTGCATTGCATCCTCATATTCTTCTTTGGTTACCGCCTGCATTGCGTTGACATACTTCAGGTGTGTGGGATGGATAATTGTTTTACCGACAAAGCCATTTGCCTTGTCTAAAATCACTTCTCTTAGCAGGCCGTCAATAGCCGGATTAACAATGCGATTTCTTTTCAATAGCGATGTGTGTATGTCTGCTTCAACCGCAGGTCTTACTACGTCCTTATCATCGGTTAAGAAATACTCCCACACGGGTGCCGAAATGACATAATCGTCTTCCGCACGAAGCAAAAAATTCAATATGTCAGAAAGACAATCACGCACCATCAGAATATCGTATATGGAATAATCCATACCTCTCCGAACTCCAAAGTTTGAAGAAAAGTCTGTCGCTCCTACTCGAATATTAAGAATCGAGTCCCGGTATGGCTTTAACATATTTTTGATGCCGGTTAGCTCATAGGTTCGGGTTTCTTTCATAGCAATTTCGCGACTTTCAAGGATCGGTAGTCCATAGATCTGACAATCATCAAAAATATTAATCTCCGCGAGATGACCCAAGTATTGATAGCCATTATTGGTGCTGAACTTCGGGAACACAAACCCGGTAACCAGTTTTAACTGATTTTTTCTTATTCGCTTGGTAAATCTAATAAACTGCTCAGGGTTTCTGACTCTAATCATGATAAGAGGTATATTATCAATGCTGAGCTGGCCTTTCTCGATCGTATCGCTCAGCACTTCAAGGAGATTTAGCACATTATCTTCTGCCTTGGATAGGTCATTCTCATCGATGGCATCCTCAAAACACATGACCATAGAGGTTAGACCGCCCATACTCTGGGTGACTATCTTACTGCAAATGTCTTTTGTGCCAGGCATATACAGTGTGGCACCTAAACAATATTGCAACAGTTCACGATTAGTGTTTCTGTTGAAATGCATGGGTTCAATAACGAACTTGTAACTTGGATTATAGATATGATGCTTCATCTCTTACCTCGATAATTCACTGAATACCAGCAGAAGGGTTTGCGGCTAGACGCCTTGGCAGATAGTTTATTGAATACAGAACACCAGACCCAGGATGGTTTGAATCTATCAGATGATATGTTAATTCATTTGATTCAAAGTAGTTATCTGGATAATGCTGATTTGCGTTTACACCAGTGGCATTTGAAATCCCTGTTCCCACAGGATTCTGTCCTTTTAAAGATATGTAAACGTCAGTTCCATAAAAATTGTTATCACTTAAAGTCGGAGAGCAATACGCATACGATCCTACGCCGACATAAGATCGATTCGTTTCTAGAGCAACTTCATTGTGCGAGAAAATATTAGAACTTATTGTTGAGTTTGACGCAGATAACGAAACCCCGTACTTATTGTCTAGAAGGCAGTTTCCAACAATTGAAACTCCTTGATATGTAGGCCTTATTGCTATAAAGTTGTCATAGAAATAGCTGCTTGCAATCTGCCCAAAAGCATCATTAAGATAAATGCCATTGTGATTTCGGATCATCACAATTCTCTGAATATTCGTGTCATTTATCGAGTAAATCCCTTTATCGGAATTATCAATGAATAATGAATTCGAAACGAATATCGATTCAGACTGTGAAACCAGACCTGCAGAGATCATGTTCCGGAATAAGCACCCTGTTACATGGGCTGTATGCCCGCTAACATTGACTCCATTGGTACCGAAAGTCACGATAAAATCCTCAATATCGTAATCGTAATCGCCCATAAAGGATAACTTATCAAAACAGTCAATTGTCGTCTTCATTCTACGACCAAACAGGCTATCAGCGCTAGAGACCCATACATGACCACTAGTGCCACTAACGGAAACATTGCCGTAAATGACTACACTTGAGTTTGGGCTTATGTATACTTTCGTCCCTCGTTGAAACTCACATTCAGAAACAAGCAATAGTTGGTCATTAACAATATACGTGTGATTTGCGAGGAATACATAGGGATTTGCTATTGTTCCATTAATCATCGTTGTAGGGTACATCACCGAGCCTTGAACATCATTACCAACAACATCCACTTTAACGTTATGCGCATACATGG
>JAQUJJ010000178.1 GCA_028681035.1 Candidatus Cloacimonadota bacterium | reverse complement strand
TGCCTATCAAGCTTGTGCATGCGAGACGCCTACTACTCCAGAACAGACGTGATGCCTATCAAGCTTGTGCATGCGGGACGCCTACTACTCCAGAACAGACGTGATGCCTATCAAGCTTGTGCATGCGGGACGCATACTACTCCAGAACAGACGTGATGCCTATCAAGCTTGTGCATGCGGGACGCATGCAACTCCAGAACAGACGTGATGCCTATCAAGCTTGTGCATGCGGGACGCATGCAACTCCAGTAAATACGACTTACCCACTCGATTTGAAAGAGAGCCGCAAAAGAGAGAAAAGAGGCATTGTATAGCAGGACACTATTCCTGTTAAAAACAAGCAGAGGGGGTTCAATAAAGAGGAAAAGAGAGAAAGAGCTAATAACAGTATCAATTTGATTAATGCTATCATCACCGGTAAATATGGGAAGACCAACCCCTCCTCCCCCCTTTTTTTTCTCTCTTTTACTCTTTTACTCTTTTACTCTTTGTTAAAATGTCCTTTTGCCAAGCAGTAACGCTGAAGTCTTTGCTGCCCAAAGTTATAGGTATTGCTAATCTTCGTTTGGCAGCAACGACTCCAGACTTAAACATAGGACAGCTCATTTCCCTCTTTGCTCTTTTACTCTTTGTTAAAAAACCCTTTTTCTCCCTTGCTCCGTTGCCCTATTATACCCATAACTATCCGTTAACTATCCCATATCGCGATACGGGATAGTTAACGGTTGGTATCCTCTTACACACGGGTTCTAAAGAAGGGAAACTCAAATACGAAACAATTTCTTCTGAAAATCACAAATAATCCAGAGCCAAGGCATGAAAGCCAATTATATGGAATGGTAATTGCACATCTAATAAATGATTGCTTCCTCAAAATAGCATGAGGGGGTGGATTGCGACATTATTACGATAAATATACAGGGGAATAAATGACAGTTCTGATTCTTGCAGCCCTGCTTCTGATTCTATACTGGACAATTGAGTATCGGAGGCATACACGGAATGTGCTTGCCGTACCAATACGTATTCATGTGAATGGTACGCGGGGGAAATCCAGCGTAACGCGGCTAATCGCAGCGGGGTTTCGTGCCGGCGGGAAAAGAACCTTGGCAAAGATAACTGGCACACTCCCCAGAGTAGTGCTTCCCGATGGCAGAGAAGCAGCAATTATTCGCCTTATGGGTGCTAATATTATAGAACAGAAATATATCTTCCGTCATGCAGCAGAACATAAACCAGATGCCATCGTGATCGAATGTATGGCAGTGAACCCTGTGTTTCAGTGGATAACTGAACGCAAATTTGTACGCAGTACCATCTCCGTAATCACAAATTGTCGCCCCGATCATCTTGACCTTATGGGATCAACCGTGCAAAGTGTAACCATGTCCATTAGCAACACTATTCCAAATAATGGTATTTGTTATACCGCAGAGAACGAGCATTTTGGAATACTGGAAAAAGTAGCAAAAAGCCGTAATTGCAAAATCCACAAGATTAGACCCAGCGATGTTACGCAAGAAGAATTGGATAAATTCAAATACATAGAGCACAAGGAAAACGTGCAACTCGCTCTCGCAGTTTGCAAGGAAGCAGGTATCCCCCGCGACGTGGCTATGAAAGGCATGCAGAATGCACATCCAGACCCCGGAGCTTTGACGAAATACCGGATTGTGGATGGCAGCAAGACGATTAATTTTTACAACATCTTTGCCGCTAATGACCCTCAATCCACTGTTGGCATCATCAACATGATAACCAAGGACTTGGGGGATGTGGAAAAAATAGTTATTCTAAACAGCCGTGCCGACCGCATGTTTCGCAGCTACCAGTTGGTAGATGCAGTGGTAACTACGGGCTATTCCTATCTTTTATTAACCGGCGAGGTTCCCGATAAGATACGAGACTATGCAGTGGAAAAGGGAATACCCAAAGACAAAGTATTCGCCATGGGAGAACCCCTCACTGAAGTTATATATAAGAAAGTGATGGAACTCACCAGAAGCGAAGCTCACGTGATGGGCATCGGCAACATTGCCGGTAGGATAAAATATGGAGCGCAAATAGTTGCCCATTTCAAGCATAAAATGAATGCCATAAATAAAAGGAGCCGTAAGTGATCGATGCAGTAGTTCAAGCCGCAGTCGGAATCGGCGTTATTATCAGTTTAATATTCAGCGAACTATTAGGTGCTTCTGCCGGAGGTATTGTTGTTCCAGGTTACATTGCACTATATCTGGATAAACCCCTACAAATACTGGGTACCCTTATAATTAGTTTGTTAACTTGGGGTATAATTCGCATCATTGGCAATTTCACCTTGCTTTTTGGGAAAAGACGAATGGTGCTTAGTATTCTTATCGGTTTCATTCTTGGCTGGGCGTCCCGTTTGCTGGTGGTTAATGATATTACCGTTCTTCAATTGCAAATGCAATCCATTGGTTATATCGTTCCCGGGCTTATTGCGAACTGGTTTGAACGCCAGGGTTTCTTAAAAACATTATCCACAATGGGAATCGCAGCAGTGGTTGTTAGACTTACACTGATGGTAGTTTTCCATGGGGAGATATAAGATGTATCGTCCTTCACTAAAATCCGGTCGCTCCCTTGTCGCACTGTTTGTCCTGTCTGTTGTGCTATATGTAATCGCCCAAAGCAACTACGTACATATAAAAACGGATAATTATGACATGAAAATAGAAGCTTCACAGCTAATGAAAAGCGCTATAGACTCGCTGAAAGTGGAGCTAAAACAAAGAAATATCGAGATAGACCCTATTGATGACCCACTTAAAACGGGATTGATCGGCAGACGTTTAAGTTCTATTACCACAGACCGCGGCTTGCTTTCAGAGAAACAAGCGGCAATCAATCCAAACTTTGCTGCAATCTTTGTGGAAGAGTTTACCAAGCTAAAGCTAATGCCCGGCGATAATATCGCAATCGGCTTAACAGGTAGCAATCCGTCCGTGAATCTCGCATTATATTCCGCTATTCAAGTTATGGGCTTAAACCCTAAGCTGATTATAGCTTTATCCTCAGCGTCCTATGGTGCAAGCCGGGAAGAGCTTACCTGGCTGGATATAGAAAGCATCATGAGGAATAAAGGCTTGTTTGATTTTGGTGTATCTTATGCTTCTTTAGGAGGCAAAGAGGGTATGGCTGTGGGAGTATCCGATAACGGCATTACAGCATTACGTGAAGCCATGAATCGTAATAATGTGCCTCTGCTGATTGGCTCCAGTCTTGAAGAAAATGTAGATATTCACATGGCTGCTTATGATGAACTGCTGCCATCAAACGAACGATATAAAGTTTTCATAAACGTAGGTGCCGGATTAGTTAATGTAGGCAGCGAACCAAATGCCAATCTGATTCCAGAAGGCGTAAATCGAAAGCTAGCCGAACGCCAATACGAGAAAGAAGGCGTAATGATGAAGATGGCAAAAAAGAATATTACCGTCTTCCACTTCCGCCGAACCTTACGTTGGGCAAAAAACTATGAGCTACCCACTTCTATAGACACCATGCCCAAGGTTGGTGAAGGCAATGTGTTTAGTTCTTTAATCCATAATCAACTAATCAATATCCTATGCCTAATCACCTTGCTAATTGCTATCATTGTAGTAGTAATCTTTGACCGTCATGACCGCCATTTCATGGCTAATATAGTAGATCCTGATGAAGAATTATAAGGAACACATTAATGAGTAAACGTACTATCATCATTCTGGCTGCGGTGCTCTCCATATGTATGCTTGGAGGACAAGCCAAAACCAAATATAAAGCCTTGAATTTCAACAATCCCGGCACAAAGCGAGTCCTTAAATCCGAAGCAGGAAATTATTATTATTACCGCTCTCTGCCCGAAAAATCCATGTTGCTGGACACCACTGGGATTAGTAAACTGGAACTACGCAGTTTCAGCAAGGATGTGTTGCGCAAACCGGAAATAATTGTTATTATTGCCAAGAACCGTCAAACCTATAGCCTGAAACAGGTTCAAACTTTAAACAACTATAGTGTTTATGCTACCATCACTATTGATATCCCAAAGAATACCAAGAGCATTGAAGTGCTTTGTTATTCGCGTTCCATGTATATGCGTGCGTTCAACATCCTCCCGCCTAAGGCACCTAAGATTGCCAAACTGAGAAACCTGGCGGTGAAAGCGCATGCTGGTGCGGTAAGTCTGCTTCATAACGGCTCCAGTAGCGACTATTATAGTTTATTGCCTACCCAAGCTTTGAAGTTTAGCCTGAATAATAAGCGCAATGCAATTGTATATGTGCGCCCGCGCCTTTTAGACCGCAGCATTCCTAAATTAGGGGTTTATCAAAACGGTAAGCTGGTACAAACTATCAGTTTTACGATAAAAAGGACTAATAAATACCATGTTCAGGGTATAAAGAACTTGGGAATATCCAAGAAGATAGAATTGCCGGTTAACAATGGGAGTAGCGATTATGAACTGAAGGCTCTTAGCGACCACCTGTTCATTGCCAAACCAGTGCTGCTTAAGCTTAAATGATGTGCGGAGACTTGATGCCTATAATTAGAAAACCTGTTAAAATCTCCCCTCAGAAAAGAGTGGTGTCGCTATTGCGTCCATTCCGTCCCATCATGCTCTCCTTGGTTTTGTTTCTTGGGCTTGCCCATAGTACGGCTCATGCGCAATTAATCGGCTCAGTATCCGTTTCCACATCATACAGCGATAATGCTTTTCAGCTCTCAGAATATGATCTTAGCCGTTATCAGGATAATAACAATTTGCTAAGCTTTGTTAAAACTACAGATGATTTGACTATTGGCACAAAGGTAGAATTAGCCTATCCGCTGCATTATCGTTGGTGGAAAATAACTCCGTCCGTTATTGGGAACATCTCTCAAAACGTTAGCAACACAGAAAAATACCGCCGCGATGCAGCTTTTAAAGTACGGGTAGATAGATACTATTGGAATGCTAGCCTTCAATATGCACACCATCCGCATATCTATTTTCGCGACTTTAATGACAACGATGGTAGCGATAAACTGGAAAACTACAGCTACAGTCGTGATCTTTATCGTGCTGACCTCACTCTTGAGCCTCTTAAAAACACAAGCTTTAAAACTAACTACCGGCTTGAGAATTTCCGCTATAACGAGTTCTTCGCGGAAGCCGATGGTAAGGCTACGCAAGGGGGACTTTCAGTTGTTTACCGCTTTCCCGTTTTTACTATGGATGCCGGTTACGATTATCGCACTTTCGATAACGAAAACTTGGTTGATAATGACGATGCGTCATACAATGCAAACATTTATCATGGCAAATTAACGATTCCCAAAATGCCTGTTTCTCAGGAGGGCAAAATATTGTGGCAGCCATCTTTGGCATTAAACTACCAGCAAAGGTATTATCAAGGCGATGGCTCTTGGTATGGTGGAAGAGCGGACTATACATACACTATGAATGCTGCGTTCCAATGGTTTTTTGCTGCCAATCTGAATTTATCTCTTGACTACTCTCATATCTTTAGGAATGTAGAATCTGATAGTGAAAGCGTGTTGCGCCTTAAGGAATACGGCGAGAACCGTTTTGGCGCAGTGATTAAGTATAAGTTCTAAAATAAGAGAGGTTTATATGCAGTTCCGTCAAGAAAGTAACATAAAGAAGATTAAAGAGTTTCTGGGTCTTGTGGAAAACCATAAGATTGACCTTCGACATTACAAAAGCCCCGTTCTGGTCTGGGGATTGCAGGAAGGCACCACTCACTATTCTTTCTGGGAAGAGGATGTCCTGATGCGCTTTGGCATTGAGAATGTGGACGGCTGGGACTTTGAGGAAGATCAGCTTTTCTGCCCTGATTGGATCTCCGACCCTGAAGATGAGGACGATGACCTTGACGATGATGACGATGACGACCTTGGGCTAATCTGCGACATTAAGTTCGACCGGAATAAGTAACAACCCAGTCAGTAAATACCATGCACATTGCAATAATCGGTGGCGGCGGCTGGGGCTTGGCACTTGCCAAGCTGCTTAGCGAAAACAATCATCATGTTTTAGTCTGGGAGTATAACCACGCCTATTTGGATGTACTACAGACTACGCATGCTAATCCGCAACTACTTAAGGGGATTCAGCTTCCTCTTTCCAT
>JAQUJJ010000045.1 GCA_028681035.1 Candidatus Cloacimonadota bacterium | reverse complement strand
TCTCCGGGCATTCATGATCAAGCATTACAGCAAGAGCCACTGGAACCTACTCAGCAAACCGGAACGCAGAGCGATTATCGCCATGCTTCAGAACTATATCAAGAAGCAGGCATCACAACAAGAAAATGAGAATTTAAGAGATAGAACAGAAAATCATCCTAAGGAGAACTCTAATGGAAAATCAAACCACACCCAAAGCGAAAACGACCACGGAACGCACCAAGATTGACGCACAAGGTCGAGCCATCCCGGTCTCTGTAATCAAATCCGAGATGCTCAAACAGGATACCGTAGTAAATAACACTCTTGATCGAGTATTGCGGCTTCAGAAGCGCATAATCTCCGACAAGATCAAACTCTATGCCGAGATCGAAAGCTATCTCGAATTTGTGGCTAAGAAGAGCGGCTTGGAATGGAAAGGCAATGCCGGGTTTACCAGCTTCGATGGGAAGTACAAGATCGAAATCCGCTTCAAAGAACGCATTGAGTTTGGTCTGGAACTGCAGCTTGCCAAGCAGAAGATCGATGAATGCATCAAAGCCTGGACAACCGACTCCAACGTTAATCTACGTGCGATCATTAACGAAGCCTTCCAGGTCGACAAGAAAGGCCAGATTGCCAAGTTCCGTATTCTTGCCCTGCGTAAGTACAACATCAAAGACCCGATCTGGAAAGAAGCGATGGAACTGATCGATAAAGCCATCATGGTAGTCTCGACTAAACAGTATGTGTCATTCTACGAAAGAGATGAGCATGGCGAGTACAAGATGATCGTGCTCAACTTCACCGCACTCTAAGCTAAGAAAGAGTGGCAGCGTTACACAAACCGATTTGAAAGAAATACAGGAGAATGAATAATGGCACCTATGAATACCAATACAGCAGAGGTAATAGAAATGATGAGTATCTTCAATGACGACCGCAACTACCGCACGGATGAGATAGCAGATATCCTCCGGGTTGACCGTTCCAGTGTTTATCGCTGGATACGGGACATTGGCGACCCTCTGCCTGCCTTCCGCACCAAAGAGAACGGTCAGTTACGCTGCGCCGGGAAAGACTTAAACGAATATCTGCTCAAGCACAAGGTTCGCCCGGAATATGAGTAATGCAATAGAGTTCCGTATCAAGCGGGACAACTGCAAAGATGCCTATCTGAACGGCAAGACAGATCCCACTGAACTGGCGGTGATCTTCGGAATCTCTGATATCACCGTCCGCAAGTGGATCAAGAGTGGCAAGTGGGATGATCTATTCAAGGAAGAGCGCAAGCTTGACCATGAGATCAGCATAGCCCGCAAGAAGGCACTCATCCAGGCACTACGTGAGTATGCTAAGAATCCTGCAGATACAGCATTACAGAGCCTTGTAAACTTAATCAAACAGAACCAGAAAGACAGTGAGCCTTCCAAGGAACTGAATGACTACATCGTTCGCTTTCTGGATCAAGTAACTGACTTCATGATCGAGAAAGGCCATGAGACTATCCTGAAGCAGTTTCAAGGCATAGTCTTAGACCTTGCCGAGTACTTAAGAGTTAGAAATGGATAAATTTACAGCCACGGACATGGTTGCCTCCAAGCCTACCCTCCAAACCCAAACCTGCCAAGCGGAGCCGTCGCCTCCGGCTCCGCACTTTCATGGTTACCCTCCAAGTCCCGGTTATGTCTAAGAAGTTCATTCAGCGACATAACAAGGCACTGGCGGAGATCGCTTCCAAGACGATCTCCGTCTTGCCTTTTATAGACGATAATCCTGAAGCCAAAGCAGAGAGAATCAAAAGGACAAATGCAGATGGATGGGATGCTTTCTCGTTCTTCTGCCATACCTATTTCCCACACATCTTCCCACTACCTTTTTGCCCAGCGCACGAGACCATGTTCGACGAGACTGATAAGGGCTCAGGCATCATCGCCATTACCGGTTTTCGTGGGCTGGGCAAAACGGTACTCATGGGAGTTGTTTATCCGATCTGGAGAATCATCAAAGGTGAACGCTACGTGATCCATACTGCAGCAGATGTAGATCTGGCACAGGAGCGTACAGCCTTCACATTACATGAGCTGCAGAACAATAAGCGGCTCACTATGGACTATCCTGAGCTGCAGCCAGTGGATGCCTTTGATCTCGACTTCTATCTCAAGAACAAAGCCAGGATCAGAGCCAGGAGTATCAAGCAGAGCCATAGGGGAACTATCAATCCCAAGACTGCCAAGCGCCCCGGACTGATCGTTTGTGATGATATCGATAAAGAAGAGAACATGGGTAACCAGTCCATCGGTAAGAGACGTATGGAGAAGATTACCCAGGAGCTTGCCGGAGCTCTCTCACCTGAGGGAAATGGAAAGATCATCTGGCTCGGTAACCTGGTGCATCCCAATTACTCCATCTGCCAGTTTCAGGAGCTCATACTAGGCGATTTACGGGCAGATAATTCAGAATTAGACGTTACCTGCCAGATCGCATTAAAGACGCACCAAAAGGCGATATTGCGCTTCTCACTCGAAGATATGCATGGTCAGTCTATCTGGGAGGAGCAATATCCCACTGCCACTCTGCCAAACCTGAGATCGAAGTTCGGTCACACTGGTTATCAAAGAGAGATGCTGGGACAGCCGGTAATCGAAGGCAACATCTTCAAGAACCACTGGTTCACTAAGTATAGAACACTGCCGGAACCATCCCAAATGAAGCGAGTCTGGCTCTATGCCGATCCTGCCTGGGGAGAGAAGGGCTGCTACAAGGCTGTCATCTCCATTGGCTATGATGGTAACCGTTTCTACGTAATCCATGTCTGGATACGTCAGACTGAGAACACCAAGTTCTTCAGATACTACTATGATGCCTATCAGGAACTGGATCGAATCTATAGAGTGAAAGCCAGGGCAGCCTGTGAAACCACCTACGGTCAGGCACGAATCCTTGCCGACTTCGACAGGTGGGCTACTGATAACAATCTGCCACCCATATCGCATCGCATCAAGCGTATAGATAATAAGGACAACAAGAACCTGCGCATAGAGAGAACCGAAACCATCATCGAGACAGCTAAGATACTCTTCCCTGAGGGTCAGGATACGCCCACTCTCATAAGTCAGTTCCTTACCTATCCTGATGGCTACATCGATGGCTGTGATGCTCTGGCAGGATGTTTGGAACGGTTCTCCGAATACGATATTGGCAGGAACAGGGTTAAAGTTCGGAGGTTCTCCTTCTAATGAACTACTATGATCAGCTAATGCTTGAGTACTACCGGGTCCTGAACAATGCCTGGAAGACCGAGATCAGAGATGCTACCCGGCTTGCCATCCAAATGCTGAGTGACATGCCAAGAGCTGAGAAGATCAACAAGGATTCCATAGATAAGCTTATGGGCATCATCAATACCCAATTGGGAGATGACTTCGCAGCACTGGTCAATGAGCCCACAAAAGCGATAATAGACCGCTGTGTGCGGCTCGGACTGAGAGACACCCAAGTTCAAGCCCCAACCAAGACCAGCATCGGTATATGGGGCATCGAAGATCAGCATCTATCATCCACCATCCAGAAGCAGCAGTTGTTCTGGATCGGAAATCACTTTGATGCAGACATCAGGCAGAACTTCGCAGACACCCTCTCCAAAGCAATTGAGCAGGGCTTTACCAAAGAGATGCTTGCCGATACACTCAAAGATCAGTTCAATGACATCGCTAACCGCTCATCCAACTACTGGCAGGGACTGGCAGAGCACACAGCACTCAGAATACGTGAGTTTGGAAGGCTGCAAGGCTATAAGAAAGCGAAAGTCAGATACTACAAGCTCATAGTAATCCTGGATGACCGCACCAGTGATATCTGCCGGGCATTGGCTGCCCAAGATAAAGTCTACCCCTTAAATGATGCCATTGAAGTAATGGATAATCTGAATGCTCTGGACACAAAGTCAAACAGCTTGGATGATGCCCGGGAATACATCAAAGCACTCGCACCCTGGATCAAAGACGATCAGATCGAATACGACTCAGAGATGAATCCAGTTGGTGTCTCCGGAGCGCATACTCCATTTCCACCGTTTCATTGGAAGTGTAGGACGACATCTATATCTTTGGGTTAAGGATATTTGTGTTGACATTATGAGAGGTATTTGAAAGTTGAGACTGGAGAGAAGAAATGAATTTACCGATTAGTGATTATTCAAAAGTCTATGGGAAAGTCATGGACTTTAACTTAAACAAGGCTGAGAGAGTCCATAGATGGTTCCCATTTGTGGAAGGATACTCTGTTGAGTTTATCAACTCTGTACTATCTGAGCAAGAAACTGACAATATAGTCTGTCTTGATCCCTTTTGCGGAAGCGGGACAACGCCCTTAGAAATGCAAATAAGGAATATCGAGTGCTATTCGATTGAAGTGAACCCATTTTTACACTTACTCTCCACCGTAAAAATGAACAATACATATTCTCGTGATGCCCTATGTAAAGAATTAGATAAGCTCAATAATTTAAGCCGCGATGAGTTATGCAGAATACCCCCTACTCTGGATTTGTTGGCAGAGAAGAAGTTTATTGTTGATAATGGTGTGGTAAATAAATGGAATTTTGATATTGATACCTTTTTGGCTTTTACTGACCTTCATAAGTCTATCAATACATTGATCGAACAACCGTACAGGGATCTTTTTAATATTGTCTATGCATCTTTACTTGTGCCTCTAAGCAACTTGTATCGCAATGGAAAGTGTTTATCGTATAAAACAAACTGGAAAGACAAGCAGAAAACCAGTTATCAAGATGTATATACCGCATTTTTAACCCATGTACAGGATAACATCATCCCAGATGTTGTTGAGATTGAACACGAGAGACACCACAGAACAACTATAACGAATAAAGAAAGATGCTTTTTAGGAGACTCAAGATATCTACTTGATAAAACTGTTCCGAATCAATCAGTAAATCTCGTAATCACATCACCCCCCTATTTAAACTCAAGAGATTACACTGATATTTACATTCTAGAGCTATGGATGCTTGGATTAGCCAAGGCGCAACAAGATATTACTACTTTAAGAAGGAAAACACTAAGATCACATGTTCAAGTGAACTGGGGGGAATCTGAAAACCTCCACGTCTCAGCATTGAGCAGCGTTATAAAACAGATTGAACTACACAGATCGAATTTCTGGAATCCGAATTTAATAGAGATGATACAGGGCTATTTTGTAGATATTCGGGACTTGTTACAGAAAATGAAGAGTAAACTCACTGGTCGCAGTAAAGTATACTTAAACATAGCGAATTCCGCATATTATGGTAATGTTATTCATGTTGATGAGATATGTGCTGAGCTAGCAGAAAGAGAAGGATTTCGCTGTACAGACATTCGCACAGCCAGATGGCTTAAGTCGAGTGGGCAACAGAAGTTATCAGTGTCAAAATTGAAAGAAAGCGTTATTGTTCTTGAATACAATAAGTAAACATCATTCATTTACATTAAATATTTTATAACCATCATAGTAATTTATCGATATCTCTTGATAGCCTTTGTCTTCAATGTGTTGCTGGGTATATGTTTTGAGTTTTTCATTATCAACAACTTTGTCAACTCTTGCATCGTACACTACCAAATAGCCTGCGTTTAAATCTTTCAGTTCTTTCTGCCCAATATAAAGATAACGGAGTATTTGCTCAATACCGTCTTCAACTCTTTCTATTTTATACGGAGATGGCAATTTTGTATCAGGATTACCGATGCTTTGCCCCATCCACTTGATTTCGATCATTACAAACTTAGATGACTCCTCTAACAAAACGTCACAGAGTTTATCTTCAATAATCATTTGATGTTCGATTAATGGTTGCATTGAACTATTATCTCTGACAAACTGTACAAAGTGCTTCTTGAACAACTCTTCTGGTGCCCTTCTAAGCAAATTTCTGGTTTTTGAATGCTCCGGAGTTTTTTCCCTATCCGTTAGAAAGAACAGATTATTTAACAATGCTAAATCTAACGATTCTTGGTACTTATCAAATAAATGATCTATGTTACTCATCGGAATCAGTTGTCTATATCTTTGTGAGTCCCTAGGGTTATCGAACACATGTGTTTTTTTTAACACAGCACCACGAAAATAAACGTTGTACGAAGAAGAAGCCTGGTCGTTGATTTCATGGAAGTATATGAAAATGCTATCTTGTTCTTCTTTGCTCATTGTATGAATGTCTGATGCTGATAAGGTTATATCTTCTGTTTTAATCACATCCAGATGATTATCTATCTCAATGTAACAGCAGTTCTTTAATCGACCTAATAGGTATGAAGTCTTAGTTTGCAAATTCTCTATATCAAGTCCGTCTGTCTTTATTTGGTCGATTGGTATCAATATAACAAAAATTCTATTCTTTGCTCTTGCATTTTCGATGTTCGGTATCACTTGCCCCATAAGAAGGGGGTAGTTCTCCCCGATTTCCCTAGCTAAGCACTGAGAAGTCTCTTCGGTAATTATATTGATAGTATCCTTATAAATCTTCATTCTTCTCCTCGTTTTATCAAATCGAAAACATACCCAAAATATCCTATTAAATACTCCTTAGGAGATATTGCCTCAGAAATATTATTGTTTGTTAAAACTTCGTCATAGGCTGATTTGAATTCATTTAAGAAAAGAATTGTCTCATTTAATGGATTGCTTGTTTCCAGGACATCGTCTTGCGCTTTCAGTTTGCTCTTGAATTCAGGGTCTCTATAGATAAACCGAAATAGTTGTTCATACCCGTAAATGCTCTGTAGAGATACCATGATATCTATCCATTGTGCTATCGATTTCATCGTTGAATCAGGCAGAAGCAGTTTTGTGACTGCTTCATTACCTTTCTCTGTAATAACTGGTACTTCAACTGATTGTATGTATTTATCAAGTGCGAGTATATCTAGTGCTCTATTTACTATATCGCTCTTAGGAGAAGTTGAATCCAGGATAAACTCATACAATTGAGGCAGTTCTTGCAAGTCATCATCATCTATTCCCTTGTTGTAAAAGTGAACAAGAGTATTAATAAGGTACATCGACCAATTGATATAAAGTTTATTTACCTCATCCCAGTTCATCCTTTTAGCATGAAATAATAATAATAGTAGGTGAAGGGCTACCTTCTTATCTTCTTCATGTGTCCTCATATCATCTCCAAAAACTGGTTTCGTGCTTTTTCAAGTATCTCATCAAATTGTTGTGTCTCGGACTGGTATCCATATTCAATCATGTCCAAGTATCCAATTCTGTGCTTGGGAAGCCGCTGCGTAATGTGCCGTAGAAAATCACTATTACCGTAGTTAAACGTTACTATTAGGCTGTTTGGTTTATCCAGGAAGAGGAGCAGAGTATCTGCAGCACGTCTTGAGAATGCAACGTCTAAACTCGAGTCAGGAGTCTCAAAGATAAAAAACGCTTTATATGAGTAAAAATTATCTAAGAAACTCAGCCTAAAAGACTGCTCAATAAAAAAAGCTTGGGATTCCGACAGTTCATTTTTTGCATATCTAGGAATACCACCTATGACTGGGATATAGCATTTGTACTTTGTATTATAAGCACTTTTGCTATATTGTAATCTACATCTGTTAGGAATAAATAGCTCAGCATACTTTGTAAAAGTAGAGGATAACTTCTGAGTGAAATCTGTTCTCTTTTGATTAAGTTCATGGTTTAATATGTTGAGTCGTGACAGTGTGTCGTTCTTTTCTTTTTTACGTTTCTCCATTTTATCTTCAATTTCTGTTATTTTATTAAAAATCGCGTTGTACTCATTATCTAAGCCGATGGTTTTATCCTTGATCTCTAATCTTTCCTTATCTCGTACCTGTTGATTAACTTCCGAAAGATGTCTCCTTAGTTTTCGAAGCTCAACGTCAAGTTCATCCAACTCCTGCATTTTTTTTCCACGTGTATTAACAGCAGCCTGGAGGTTGGCATGTAGTTTTGTTTTCATTGAAATCAGTTCATTTAAAACTTCAGGGCTATAATGTTCTTGACTGATAAGCTGACTACCACATAGAAAACAAGACTTGTACTCAAGCATATCGTTAGACAATTCAATATCAACCGCAGATTTGCATAGTGGGCATGTATGCCTATCTCTTAACATTCTTAAGTATAGATTGTATTGTTCATTCAGCTCACCAAATAATGTTTGGTACTTATCATCGATAGTACTTTCGCATTTTTCGTTAAGTGTTGTTATCTCGAAGGATATGGTTTCCTCTTGCGATTTGGCACTTTTGATCTCCAATTCCCGTGAGGACCTTTTGTCATCAATTTGGGTTATCCTATTTAAAAGACTGTCTCTTTGTGCAAGTAATTCACCAGTATCACTTCCTTTCTTGGTTTTGTCAGTGTATATTTCATCGAGGAGTCTCTGTAGTGGTTTCTTTTCTTCAGATAAATGCCGAATTCTACTGTCAAGGTACTTAGCTTCAAAACTTAACTCCTCTAGTTGTGTTGATAAATCTGAAAGCAAGTAAGCAGTTAAGTACTCCTGGATAGTGAGATCCGATGCGTTTTTATCCTCCCAAAAGATGGTAGCCCTTTCTTCGTCAAATATAAATATGTTTATCACAAAGAAAATAAACGCATCGAAGCTGGTTAATCCTGTTAATTTGCTGACCAACGACTCATATTTGTATTGCATTAGGTTTTCTATTTCCATTTCGGTTTGATTATCTTTCCGATTGGATGCTTTGTTCCGTTTTATATTGTTCAAAGAAGTGATCATTTGATCATATTTGCCTTGAATTATTTTCTCACCATCAATGAGATAGGTAGTTCCGTTCTCAGTTACAACCACCTTTTTCACCATGTGTTCATAAAGACTGCGTGTTATCTCTATTGTAACGGGTCCAATGCTAAAATCCAATATAACAACCGAATTCTCGTTTACTCCCCTTGTTTTCATTCTGTTCTGAAAATAAGCTGCATTCATCGGTTTTCGTCGGATGATCCTCTTTTCGTCGTAAGTCCTTTCAAATCTCGTATGAGTTCGATAAGCTCCTATTAAGGCATAACGCAATATATTTATAAAGGTGGTTTTACCCATTCCATTCCCACCAATAACCAAGTTTATTCCATCGATAAAAGTATAATCAATATCTTTCATATACAGACTAAAACCAATAACACGTATTCTATTCAAAGTTGGGAAGGTTATTCCATTCGTAGTGTTTATCATGAAATCCTCATATATCTTAGTTTTTAGGTATTGAGTAAATTATTGGGGTTAAGAACGTTGTTATAGCATCAATTACTTGGCTTGGCGTTAACAGTTCTTGAGGACTACATCCGATCACGTGAGGAACGTACTTATCCTTCTTAAGCTCTGATAACAAATTACCCTTATCATTTCCAGATAAATTGTGGTGATGCAGTTGACCAGTTATCACGACCGAAAAACGACTCTGACCATCAATAAGAGTCTTTAGAAGATTAGTATTTTTCAATTTTTTAGACCCTACGAATTCTATATTCCATTTACTGGGGGCCACTCCAATCTTATGAAAAAAAGTGTTTAGCTGCTGTGTTATACTTTGTTGGCATGATACATCTCCCAGAATACATATTATAAAGGGGGATCGTAATCTGTTTGATAAATCCGTATTGTCAGTTGACGAGATGCGTGATTGGTCTTTAAGGGTTTTTATCGTGATTTGGGCTTCTTGTATATTCTGTATTAAGTAAGAATTATATTCCTTCAACTCATCGTTTTCAACAAGAGTTTTTTCAAATTCATCATAAAACTCTAATATTTCGACATCATCCTTATTACGCACTTGCTTATTTTCTGATAATTGCTTCTGACTAATATACCAAGCAGTTAACGTGTATTCATATGTTGATCTAAACAACTCAATATTTTGTTCTTTGAGTAGTCTAAAAAAACTATAATAATCCGACGGAGAGATTATCCAAAATCTGACTCCACCCGCTGCAAAGAGTCTTTTAACGTAGTCTTTACCTGCTTGTAGCTTTAGTGCATTCTCCACTTTGAAATCTCTATCATCTTTGATTTCAACTATCAAGGTTTCTTTCTTTGTTCTAATAATGAAATCAGGATAGAAGTCATAATAGTGCCCATCGCTTTTCTTGTACGCAATACTGAAGTATTTACTCTCACCATGTGAATTCTTATACCACCACATTATGTCATCGTCAGTAGCATCAAGAGAATCTATAAACTCAACCTCTGGAATAGACAGCTCAATTTTCCCATTCTTATTCTTCTTTACGAAGAGCTTTCTTGTTTCTGTTTGTTTAATTATGGATTTCTTAGAAGAATCTATTATCTGAGTATCAGTGTAAATACTTATCTCTTCAGGAACCTCCCAATTAGGATTTAGTACTATTTCTTCATCTTTAATAGGAAGGTTTTTATATTTGTCCTTTGCAATCGACAGCAGTTGCTTAATGTAAGGGTTATTACTTGGATGAACAACAATAGTGGCGATTTTATCTTCATTTCCTGTATTGAGCTTTTCCTTAAAAAGAGATCGTAAAGCGGATTTGATAATATTGGTAGACCTTGCTCTTGCGTATGGAGCAGACATCTCACTACAGAAACGATCATAGCTGTCGAATATTTCTTTTAGATCTTTATATATCTCCTTCTCTTCATTGAAGTTGATTGTCTGTTCAGTGTCTATAGTTGATGTTGCCCCATTGATGCCAACGGTTTTTTGGAGATTCGTTACTTTAGTGTTAACTGTGTCATTGATCTCTATTTCTGCTGAAGCATCAAAAACACATTTCTTGAAGTCCCCAGATAATCTTGTTAGTTCTCTTTTTCGACGGATAAACTCACTTACAAGTCTTATAGGTTTGTAGATGTTCTCGTCTCTAGTTAAGATCATGCTTGTTGCGTAATCAGATGCCAACTCTTGGACTATAGAGAAGTTGTCAGAAGCAGAATAAACATAACCAATATTAAGAGTCGGATTATTGGGATAATGAGTTTGTTCAGGCATACGCATTATCCTGCCTAGAGTTTGTATGTTGAATTCATAACGATCCTGTTTCCATTCCCTCTGCAGAAAGAGTATAGCAGCACGAGGGCAGTCCCAACCGACTGCAATTGCCTCTTTAAAAAGTAACACATCGACATCACTGTTGTTCTTTTCTACGAACTCTTTATTTTCTTTAACATCAGAAAGCCATATTGCTAGTTTGCCATTGGAAGTGGTTATATCATGATCGGCAAGAAGCCCTATAATGTAATCTTCTGGATTAGTCGCTTCATTGTTCTTTTTGTTTGGAACCTGTATAAGCATTAGAGGATTGATGGGGATATCAAGTGATTCATATTCCTTTTTGATTTGAGTCCTTTTTTTTATCGCTAAAGATAGTAAGTCTTTGTTTTCAGATATATTGCCTGCCCCGGGATTTATGTAAATCTCTTTCTTGATCATACCTTCCGCAATTATCTCTCTAAGAGGAATTTCAATCAATGCTCCACTAACCTGAATTGGGGTTGCTGTCATTTCGATAGTTAGTATAGGTGATATCTCTCCAATAACTTCCTTTGCTTTAACTGCCTTCGCAGTACGATGGCTTTCGTCTATTATAAGTATGATTTGCCTGCCATCTTCTTTAGTGTTTTCAACTACGGTCCTAAGATTCCAACCTCTTTCATTATCAATCCTAAATGTGTTGTTTTCCTTGATTAGGCTATCCCAATTGATAAACACTATCTCATTCTCTTCAATTGAGTTATTCTGGATTTCATCGATTTTAATGCACTCCAGCAATCTCTCCTCTTCAAAGTATCTAATCAAGCTATTTCTGCTTTGCTCATGCAGAGAGTTAACAGATATCCAGATAAAAGAAAACTGCATGCTATTGGCTTTCTCTTTGACTATCTTATTTAAGCATTGAGAAATGATATACGTCTTACCAGAGCCAGTTGGGGCTTTAAAGACAAGCACACTGTTGCTATCTTGTCTATACTGATCTTCTAGGAATTCCTTGGCTTGAGCAGCAAGTTTGTTTATATACTTCTGCTGATACGCAATATTTTTCAATGCTTCCTCCTCTTAGCTATCTTTCTGTAGACATTCATTATCACTTCAGGAATTGGTTTGACCACAAATTCACTATGCACTCCCTGAAAATCTTCTTCATTGTATTCATGATCATAACTGAACACATAAATGACTATTTTATTGGTTAGTTGGAGTTCTGTGAGTTTAGCAATACTTTCTGAGATGTAGTCTTCATCATAGATTATTAAAGTTGCTTTGTTTGCCATCTTATAGATTCGATATTGAGGGTATTCGTCAATAACCAAAGTAAATGTGTTTTCAGCCATACATAGCATTTCTGTGCTTTTTAATACTAAATCTCTCTTATGTTGATCTGTTACAACTTGCTGCACAAATCCAGTTCTGTAGTATTTCACGTTAGCGGGTATGGGATCAGAGTTGTTGCATCCATCGATTACTTTTTTTATACGAGGATAGCAAACTGCGTCGCAAATGTTGTTCTCATTGTTTGTTACCATTATGAACTGCATTCTTCTTTTCTCGTAATGATTTAACTCAAGCACTGCTTGCGCTGTAGTTCCAGATCCTGCAAAAAAATCTAGCACAATCGCATCTTTATCACAGCCAATACGTATAAAGTCCTTTATTAAGTCCAAAGGCTTCGGATTATCGAAGACCTTACTCCCAAACATTGACTTTAAAAGTGTAGTTCCGTTACCGCTACTGTAAGATGGTTTGTAGAAGAAAGATTTTGGTTTTTTTGTTACAATATCTCCGAGTTTAGGGCGTTGTTTTTTGCTCAACGACACTCCATTTGAAGTTCGATTTACTAATACATCCGTTTGCAGCCTTTTTTTATTTTCTTGAGACCAACCCCAACGCCATCGCCCAAATCTATCTCCAGCCATGGGCATGATAACAGTGTAGTTCAATTCCTCATATATTTTAATCAAACTATCTAAATATTCATCATCAAACAACTTCAAGTTCGCATCGTACAGTTTTTTGTATTCGCTATCCGATATTGTCGTAACTAAGTCTTCATCATTTGATACAAGAATTGGATAGAACATCTGAGGTCGTGTTTCTCTTGTAGATTCTGTTCCAGTTGCTTGTAAAGGAGCTCCTTTTTTATACGCCCCAATCTCGTCTTCGATCCAACCATTCAGATTTTCGTCAGTCTCATTATACTCATAAAGTTTAGCATCTGGTTTACTTCTAGCGACAACCAATGTGTATTCGTGGGTGCCAGCGAATCCAAATTGTGCTTGATTTCCCTTTAAATTCATTATTGTAGGTAAACAAGCAATCACTTGTTGTTCTCCGAATATCTTATCACAGAGAAGTAGCAATCGAGGTAGTTCATGGTCATCAATAGAAATGAACAAAATGCCATGAGGTTTTAATAACTGCTTTGCCAAGGATAGCCTTTTATCCATGAATGATAACCACTTGCTATGCTTATACGGATCATTAGAGTCAATAAATCTATCGTTATATTTCCACTCTTTTGCTTTCCCTGTGTTGTATGGAGGGTCTATGTAAATGAAATCAATGCTTCTTTTATGAGTGAAACAAAGCACATACAATGCATGATAATTGTCACCCTCAATGAGAATGTTCACCGGGTCTGTAGGATTTGTCGAGGTTTTGATTTCTAAATCAGCTACTTCGGTGAGGATAGGTAACGAAACTCTACACTCCTCTGCTACATCTTCCGATTTGTCTTCCCAGATCAACCCAAACTTCTTTTTTTCCAGTTGTTTTATTCTGGAAATGAGCTCGTCCTTGCTAAACTCTTGATAGTTCATTTTTCCCATTCGGTCGCTATCCTAACTTTTCTTTTACGCAGGATAAATAGACAAATCCATACCTTTCATCCCAATTTTACAAACTCTACAAAACGACCTGTGTGTCAATAACAAATTCTGTCGCATCCTTATGCATCCGTATTTGTGTGAATACAGGGTAGTGGCTTCCTTGCTCCAGATACATTATCCAATACAACTCGCAAGGAGATACGATGGAAGTTAAGCTACTGGAACGCATCAGAGAACAACTGGTTAGACATGAAGGTCTGAGGCTTAAGCCCTACCGCTGTACGGCAGGTAAACTGACTATCGGTATCGGGCGTAATCTCGATGATTGTGGTATCTCCCAGACCGAAGCCTACGTACTCATGGAGAATGATATCCAGAACTGCGAGAAACAGTTACTGGATGAGATTCCTGAGATATACAAAGCTCTGGATGAAGTCCGCAAGTCTGTGCTGCTGAATATGTGTTTTAACATGGGTATAGGTGGTCTTTTAGGTTTCAACAACACCCTGGCTTTCATAGCTGCCGGAGACTGGGAACGGGCTGCCAATGGTATGCTTGCTTCAAAGTGGGCAAAACAGGTTGGTCGCCGGGCTATTGAGCTATCCGAACTGATGAGGAAAGGTAAGTGATACCGATCCCGGTCGAGATTGATGCCATGCTCGCTATTCTCAACCTCCCCAATGAGATGGGTGATAACGGCATCTTCAAAGAGCATAAGGCTATCGTCATGGAGACGATCAGAACCCTTGTTTTGGATAATCATTACCAGGATGCAACACGTAACGATTACCCTGATGATGATCCCTTCCTGATCTCTTTTCGTTTTGGGTTCTGTTTCCTCATGCTGCACAGTACTTGCGAGTTTCTCAATTTGAAGACCCTGGGCGAGGGAATCGTCAAGACCGTAGGTTTAGACCAGTCTGCCACCGAACTGCTCACAGGGAGCGAAATTGACGCATTCAAAGCCAACCTTGAGCTAAGAGCACTGACCGGACTTCGGGACTTTCTCAATCAGCATGGTCAGGACCGCCTGGATGAGCTGAAACCCAGACCTCCAAGAGTGATCCGGGTGGGAGTGATCTGATGCCTGATAGCTATACCACTCCGGACGAGCTGATGCGGGAGATCTACCTGGCTATCTATGCTGCCTTGGAGAGCCGACTGCATTTGATCGGTTCTGTGATAGATGCAGAGTCCCGCAAGGAGATACTGGCACAGCAGATTTACGATAAGGGTGACTTCTACGGCAATACAGGCTATCTGGTAGAGACAAGTCCTTCAGCCATGATCCTGAGAGTAGGTTCCAACGTGCGTCACGAGCCTTTCGTATTGGGTGGCAAAGTGCCTTCCTGGACTCCGATCGCTCCACTAATCGCCTGGGTCGAACGTAAGCACCTGTCTTGGACTGATAAAGAGACAGGCAAGCTACTGACCGTAGCCGAGATCGCTTATCTCATCCGGGGCAAGATCAAAAAGGAAGGCATTGCTGCCCGTAACGTGTTCGCTGAGGTTATTGCTAACCGGGAACAGTGGATATACCAACAACTCAATTCTATCGAGGTGAGTCTATGAACCCCCATGATAAGTTTATTGCAGACCGGAATCGAATAGTCGATGCATTGGGGTTTTCTGATATCCCCACCATCCAGTTCAACAAGGATGCTATCCCTAAGCAGTTGCCCTGCGCTATCGTTATCCTGGACTCTGAGACAGGCAAGAACGGCACTTCCAGACAGTATGTGGGTACCGATTTGGCTTGGACAGTCTTCCTGATCGTCAATGCTCAGAATGTATCTGATCCTGATTCCGATTTGTATCAACTCAAAGAGAAGTTCCGTTCTTTCTATCTCAAGCTGATGAACCGGGACTTGCCCAGTGTGGAATACTATACCAGCCGCATTGATGGCACCAGACTGGTCAGGATAGCCAAGATCGATCTACTCAAGGCAGGAACAGGAACATCTGCATGAGAGTAATGCGACTGGGTGGATATACCCTGGCAATCAGTTCTGCCAGTGAACTTCTGGAGACCAAGTACAAGACTGAGCCGATTGACTTATCCAAGTGCAGCCGGGTCGGTAAACAACTGATCTCCAAAGCAGCCGAGACTAAGAAAGTAGTATCTCAACCCTACTCTATGAGCAATCTGCTCAATCTTCTGGATACCGATGAGTACCATAGTGGTTGTGTGGATGCCTTGTCTATGGCAACCGTGATGGAGTTCGACTGCAAGAACAGCCAGGTCAAGTCCTGGATGGAAGCTGCTGAGTTTCCTGCCTGTGAAGACCAGACTACTATCCTGGCTGAGATGATCAAGTTCTATCTCGCCTGCGGTAATGGCTTCCTGATCAAGATGCGTAACGCTCAGGGTCAGTGGATGGGACTAGAACGGATGTTACCCAGTGAAGTGCAAATCGTGGAGAACTATGATGAGTTCGGCTTCTTTCGACCTAACTATATCCAAGTAAAGAACAACCAGAAGAAGGACTTTGCCTATGCCGATATCATCCACATCAAGAAGAGCACTCACAAGAGCAATGCCTGGGGCTTAGCCTGCCTGCCTATAGCTATCAATGTCGAGATACTCTCCGAGATCAAGACCTTCGACTACAACAACTTCAAGAACGGTCTGATGATCGACTATTTCGTGATCGTAGAAGGTGGAACGCTTAGAGACGGAACTGTCACAGACGAAGCTGGCAATGAAGTCCTGACCGATGCCTATACCGAGATCGAGAAGGCACTCACCGCAGTGAAAGGCAATGCCAAGAGCCACTCCACAGTACTGATCGAGAGCGAGAGCAGGGATGTGAAGATACGCCTCGAACCACTGCGTCAACAAGACCGGGAAGGTGGATTTATCACTCTTAAGAAAGACCTGAGAGAAGGCATCTTCGCCTATCACCGGGTCCCGGCAAGGATCGTCTCACAGCTTATCCCAGGGCAGCTTGGTGGCGATAACAAGAGCGATATGCTGATGTTCTACCACTTCGTAGTCAAGCCGCTGCAGAACCGCCTGGCACTGACCCTGGCAATCGAGTTTAACTATGAGTTCGGATGGAACCTCACTCCGGACGACTTCAACTTCGGCAATCTAACCGAGAAACTCCAGTCTGCAGATGAGCAGCTCTTTATGCAGAACCGCAATCTATAGGCTTTGGAGCAAAGTAAGATATGAAAACAACTCACGGATTATCCAACAACCTATCAAACAATCAACCCATCACTAACCCCAAGGAGGTACAGTGAATATCTTTGGAACTAAGAGCAGGATCGTCAAGAAAGGCGAACTGCGCAATGTGGAAGTCGAGCTTGTCTCGCTCCTCTTTGACGAGATGAACCCGGCTAACCAGAAAGGCTTTGTGGTCAAGAATGCTTCCGGACGAAGCTTTGAACACAAGATCAACTCCACCAAGTTCAAGAGTGAAACGAGTGGAACTCAAGGACGGCTTTATGTTACTCTGATGGAACCCAACATCCACGATTCTCAGGGGGACTATTACACCCGGGAAGAGATTCAGAAGTCCTGTGATCACTTCGCCAAGCACGGACTTGTCGGCAAGTGCGATGTGAACCACAACATGCAGCCAGTTCCTGAGTTTACTGTAGTGGAGAACTACATTCTCAAGAACTCTGACCGGGAGCATTTTCCCGATGCTAAAGTCGGCTCCTGGGTACAGGTTCTCAAGTGTGAAGACCTCAACTCGGAACTCTGGCAAAAGGTCGAGAAAGGCGAGTTCAATGGTGTCTCCATCTATGGCAGAGCTGATGACTACAGTGGTACCGAAGCCAGCCTGGCCGAGATCAAGAACGAACTGGGCAGCCTGCGTAAGGTAGCGGAACTGAATAACAACAGCGAGATGCAGAAAGGCATCACTGCCATCACAGATAGGATCACTGAACTCGAGAAGAGCAGTGGCACCGTGATCGTCTCCGAAGCCATCAAGAGCATCGAGAAAAGCCTCAAAGACCTCTCGGTCACCATGACCAGAGCGATCTCCAAGAGCATCCCTGGTGAGCCGGATGGCGACCATTCTTCAGGGGACAAAGAAGTCATGATCGATGGTAACAAGATCGTGGTCAAGGCAAGCCACCGGGAGATCTACAAAGGTATCTCCGATGTGGATTCCGGTAAAGCCATGAACATCCTCAATGCCAATACAACCTCTCTGTTTATCGATGAAGTGATCGGTAGCCAGCCCGGTGACACCCTCTCCGACATCTCGATTATCCCACTCCTGAAAGATGAGAAGATCGATGCCGGACTGATTGATGACCTGGTATTCAAGAACAGCCTGGATGGTGCCCTGACGGCTCAGACTGTAGCCACTGCCGATCTCTCTGTCCCCACAGGGATACTCAATGCCGAGTTCACCTTAGGTAGAGACGTGGTCGAGTTCTATAAGGACAAGTACGGTGAAGATGCCTTTGGTGCCTATGTGGAGAACCACATCGCCAAGAAGACCGAAAAGGCTATTCGTCTGCTCATCTTCAAGGGGGATAGAGTCTCTGCCACTGCCAAGCTGAAGGGTCTGGATGGTGTAATCAAGCTGGCTACCACAGCCACCGATGTCACCAACCTTTCCAAGACCACCTATACCGACTGGGCGAAACGCTTTGAAGCCGCTCTCCTGGCTTTCTCTGATGAGATGTTAGAAGAGCAGGAGAACTTCAAGTTCTATGTCTCTCATAAAGACCTGATCCGTATCAGAGCCGAACTAGCCAAACGTGAGACCGGAGCCGGAGACCGTCTGCTACTTGAAGGTGGCAACGTATCCTTTGCCGGTATCCCTGTGAAGCCCCGTCTCATGACTGATGACTACATCATCGGTGGTCTGCCCAAGTTCATCATTATCGGTTATCGTACTGATGCCGAACTCAAGGTTGAGCATCATGGCGCGGACTGGAAGTACCACTGGTACATCCGTATCCGTCCCGGCATCACCTACATCTCCGGCTTCGTGAAAGTGTTCAAGCTAATCACCTAAGCAATAACCAAAACATAAGGAGTATCAATGGACTTCATCATTGCCAATCAAGCCTTCATCTTAGGGCTTATCACCACCCTGATCGTCTGGATCATCTTCAAGATTACGGGTAAGACCTTGGATAAGACCAAGATCAACTCCGCTCTGGCGATCATCCTGGATATCATCCAGGATATCAAGATCAACCCTGCCACCAAGGACCTCGATGACTATGCCAAGAAACAACTGGCAGTCGAGCGTGCCACCAAGAGCCTCCCCAGTAACCAGACCAATCTGGTTATGAAGATCTTCGGCACGATCGGGGGAGCAGTGGAATACGTGTTCCATAACCGCAAATGGCTGTTCAGTATCGGTAAAGCCATCAAGGGAGTATTCTAATGCCGCCTACGTCATCAATAACAACCCCGGTATATCCAGGGTCAATGATTGATAAAGACATGCAGTTCTCATCGTTAGTAGAAGGTATGATTGCCGATGATATCTACTTCGGTTTAGGGACATACAGCGATGCGGATGTTGCAACGTTCTTTGCCAATCAAACATCTATATCTCTTGAGCTAAATGCCAACTATGACCTACTTGGTGAACTTGCCGAGAAGCCTGGTAAAGCTGATTCCAAAATCACCAAGCTCAAGACCCGAAACTACAGTATCCCCGGCAAGCGCACTTCAACTATCGAACTCAGTATAGTAGGTCTCTCCGTTAAGCAGAAAGACTTCCTTGAGAGTAATGCCTTCATGGGTAAGAACACGACTATCGTCATCCTCTCCAAGAGCAAGGACAGAGTGGTCATATTCAATGGCTTACGCTGGACTGTCGACTGGTCTGGTGAAGCTGATGGTCTGTTCACAGTCGTGATCAGCACCGAGTTCTCCGGAGTTACTGCAGGTAAGATTTACCTGTTTAAGGATCTTCCGGTCGGAGCATAATCTTCGAAACACAAGGATTTATCATGGATTGCCAATGTAAACCCGAGATCAAACAACGCATCGACAGTGTGCATGAGGAGATCTACGGCAATGGTAACAGCAATAACTCACTGGTAACTCGTATGGCGAGAGTGGAGACGAACATGAAGCTGCTTCTGGGCGTCTCCACTACCCAGTTCTTCATGCTGATCGGCGTTGCCATCAAGATGTTCTTTGGACAATAGAAAAGGAAAAATACACATGAAGCGAGAACCCCAACTCAGCTATAAACAACTGCGGCTGATCCTCTGTCTCACGATCTCCAACAAGACCCTGAAAGCTAAGCTTGAGGACTTCCTCTCCGGCAAGGTGACTAAGGTATCGGAAGTGGAACTGCTGGAGCTTATATCCCAGTCTGAAGCAGACAAAGAGCTTATCCGCATCATCTCAGGGCAGGACCCGGACAAGATGGATGCATTGGAAGCACTGGAGTATATCTCTGCTTTTTTCGTCTATATCAGAGCCAGCAAAGAGAGGTTCAGCGCTTGGCTCGGGAGTTTCGGATTAGCAGTGATCCCCGCTCCCAACCCCGTTACCCCTACGAGAGCTTCGAAATGATTATGCGTAAGCTTGGCTTCTCTACTGAGGACTTTGATAATCTCACCCTACCGGAGTTGTACCTGCGACTCTGTCTGACAAGTACAAAAGGAGACATCTAATGGATGCACTGATCGGCTGGATCGGAGGTAAACGCCTCCTCCGCAAAACTATCTCGCAATACGTCCCCAAGGATATTCAGGGCTACATCGAACCCTTCGGTGGTGCTGCCTGGATGCTGCTTTTCAAAGACAAATGGGGCGATCTGGAAGTCTATAACGATCTCGACTATCGTCTGGTCAATCTCTTCCTGCAGGTGAAGTATCACCCTGATGAACTGATCAAAGAATTGGACTGGTTAGTAGCCAGTCGCAAGCTCTTTGGTGATATCTTCAAACAAGAAGGCTTAACCGAGATACAGAGAGCTGCCAGGTTCATGTTCCTGATCACCAGAAGCTTCGGCTCAAAAGGTGACAGCTTCGGTACTTCGCAGAAGCGTGGCACCTCCAGTATGTATAACCGTCTGGAGCGCATCAAAGAACTGCACAGACGCTTAGACATGGTGATCATTGAGAACCTCTCCTATGAGAAAGTGATAGAGAAGTATGATACCAAGAGTAACTTCTTCTACTGTGATCCACCTTACATGCTGGGCTATACCTATGAGAACTCAAAGCAGTTCAGTCATGAAGCCTTAAGAGACATCCTGAAAAACATCAAAGGACGGTTTATCCTATCCTATGATGATAACCCGGAAGTACTCAAGCTATACAAGGGCTATGATATCAAGCATGTGACCAGAACCAAGGGTATCAACCGCAAGGAAGGGAAGTCCGAGTTCAATGAAGTGATCATTGCCAACTTTGAGTTGATAGAAAGCGATCAGGATACAGCCAAGCCCAAAGCCAAAACCACCAGAGATATCAGGGGGATTACATGAACAGCATCATCTCCTGGGTAGGTGGCAAGCGTCTCTTGCGAAAGAAGATACTGCCACTCATCCCCAAGCACGATATTTACTGTGAGGTCTTCGGTGGAGCTGGGTGGATACTATTCGGGAAAAGCCCCAACAAGGAAGACTGGCAGATATCAAAGAAGAGCAGATACACCGAAGTCTATAACGATATCAATGGTGATCTGGTGAACTTCTGGAAGTACATCAAGCAGCACCCGGAAGCGTTTGTGACGGAGTTGAACCAATACCTCGTCTCCAGAGAGATGTTCGACAGTTTCGCCCAACACCCACCCAAAACCGAACTTGAACGAGCCATCCGCTTCTACTTCCAGTTGTCCTGCAGCTACGGCTCCCGATCCAAGAACTTCTGCATCATGCAAGGCTACAAGTATATGCCACTGCGTAATCTGGAGAAGGTGAAAGCAGCTTCAGAACGCTTAAAGCAGGTGATCATCGAAAAGCAGGACTTTGAGAAGATCATTGCCCGCTTTGACACACCCAATACCTTCTTTTACCTAGATCCACCCTATTTTACAAAGGAGCATCTATACGACAGAGAAGACGCAGACGCCTTTACTAAGCATGAAGAGCTGGCAGCCGCACTGAAGAACATCAAAGGGAAGTTCCTGCTATCCTACAATAACGACCCTTACATTCGTACACTCTACCAAGGCTTCACTATTGATGAGGTCGACGCGCAATACACCGTCTCAGGAGCTTTCCAGACCGAGATTGAACTATTGATTAGGAATTACAGCTGATGTTGTCTATCCAATACGGCTATTCCACGGTGGTTTCAATCCTTGTATCAGTATTTTTTCCATTATTGTTCGAAGACGATCGTTTTTTGATGGAATCAGTGAAACACTTATTCTGGGATACAATCCTCTTATCATTCTGGAAGAGTATGAACTTGAGCCATTGTTTGCCATATGTTGAAGCAATCTCTGGTGAATATTTTTCGACTTGCCTACGTATTTTACCCTTCCGCCAATTCTCATTATGTAGCAACCAGATGTGTTAGGAATGAGAGCTTTTGTTAGGACTAAAGGGATTGACTTCTTATGTGCTGGTAAGAAGGGACGATTCTGCTCTCTTTGCCCCATCAATCTGTTGATTATGCTGTCATCTCTTATTGTTATCACAATTATCTCCTTGTTATTAATGCCCATATTCATAGTATGCAATTACAGTGCTGTCAAGGAGAAAATCACTTTTATGCCTTATTTTACACTTTTTTGTTATGCCAGACCTAACTTTTAAACTCGTCCTCGTCACTGACGATGCCACTCTCAAGCTTGCCGAAGTCAAGCAGGAAGCGGAGTCCACCCAGTCTGTGGTGGAGAAACCTGCTGCGGTTAAGATAACGGCAGAACAGGCATTGGCTACCATTCGTGATGTAAAGATTGCAGTCGATGGAGTGATCCAGGTAGTCGGTGGTCTGGTGCGTTCTATGAATAGCCTGCTTGATGCATCACTGGCTCAAAGACAAGCGGTAACATTGGCAAAGATAGCCTTCGGAGAAGCTGCCGCAGAGATGGGAGAGTTTGCCTCTGCCATGCAATCTGTGACCAACTTCGAAGATGACAAGATGCTGGCTCTGATGGCAAAGCTATCTCAAACATTCAAACTGAACAAAGATGAGATACAACAGCTTGTGCCGGTACTGTTAGACTTTACCGAAGCCAACAAAGCCACCGGCATGAGTGTCGAGTCTGCCTTTGATCTCATGGGTCGGGCACTGAACGGACATACAGAGATGTTAGGTAGATACGGCATTGAACTTGATGATACCCGGCTCAAGACTGAGGGTGTGTCCTATCTGGTCGAGAAGCTTGGTGCTGACTATGGTGGCACAGCTTTGGCTCTGGCTGATCTGCGCTTGCAGAATGCCAATGCTTGGGGAGATATCCAAGAGACAGTTGGTGATATACTGACAGTGATGATTAATCCTCTACTGCAGGGTTTGCGTTGGCTGATGGATGCCTATCAGAGCTTATCTCCGGTCATGAAAGGCTTTGTCGCAGGAATCGTAGTAGCTATTCCTTTGATTGGAACTGTTACCACTGCTGTGATTACCCTTACAGCAGCCTATCATGCTCTACAGGTAGCTATGAACCCGGTAGCAGGTATTATCGGGATAGCTGTTGGCGTATTGTCTGCTCTCGGACTGGGACTGGCAGCAGCATCGGTTAAGACTGATACGGTAACTGCCTCTCAGAAGAGCATGAACGACGAGATCAAATCTGCTCAGCATGAAGTCTCGGTAGAAGCAGAGAAGTTTAGCTTACTGGCTTCCCGGCTCCTGGAGTTACGCTCTGCCAGTTCGCTAACTGTATCTGATAAGACCGAGATGAAGAACATCATCCGCTCACTGAATGAGAACTACTCGGAGTATATTGGTAACATAGATTTAGAAACTGCTTCTTACAATAACCTGGCAACTGCTTTGCGTAACGCCTCCGAAGCTTTGATTCAACAGCAGATCGCCAAGATATATGGGGATAAGTATCAGGCTCAGATCGGCAGAGTAGCAGAACTGACCATCCAACTTGATGAACTCCAGCCCCGCATTAGTCAGCTGCAGTCGGAGAAAAATAGACTTTACTCTTCCTTCCCTACCCTAACAAGTGGAGCCGATGTCTTCTCTGATGAGAATGCTATGGGCTTCAATGCCGATAGCTTTACCGGAGGTAGATGGGGACAGATCGAGTCCGAGCTTAACCGTTATGGAGTAATAGCTGCCGATCTGTTTCGGGCTAAGGCTGATCTGGATAAGATCGCTGCTGCATATCGTCAGGCATTATCCGAAGCACCGGACTTGGTTTTTGATCCTACCAATGATGGTGCCAGTGCAGATCCCACTTCTGGTCCCGATAGCGGCCAGAGGTTAATAGACGAGAGACAGAGACAGTTAGAACAACTCAGGCAGATGCAGCAGAAGTATGATGTGCTGGCTATTGATGATGCAGTATTGCGAAAGCAGAAAGAACTGGAGATACAGCGGGATGCTGAGCTTGCCAGAGCGCAGAGCTTGGGAGCATCAGAATCTCTATTACATTCTATCAGAGATCACTATGCCGATGAATCGGTACGAGTAGAGACAGAAGCCAGTGAAGCCAGAACTTCCCAGATCGAAGCCGAAGCGGAAGCCAGACGCAGAGCATTAGAAGAGGAGAGACGGCAACAGCAGGAACTGCAGGATACCAGATTCGAGTTCAACCAGCGTGGTCTGGAACTATCAGATAGAACCTGGGATGCTGAACTGCGTGCGATAGACCAATATTATGCCAAGCGTAGAGAAAAGCTGATTGCAGCAGGCTTTACCGAACAGCAGATTACCACTCAGAGTGAAGCTGCTAAGGCTCGGATCAGGAATGACTATGAGATGCGGAATCTACAGGGTGCGCAGCAGATCATGCGAGACCTAGCCAAGACCAGTGAGATCTTCGGCAAGAAGGGCTTTGCCATGTGGAAGACCCTGGCGATCGGACAGGCAATGATTGATACCTATGCCTCTGCCACCGCAGCCTATAAGTCTATGGTTGGGATTCCCGTAGTAGGACCCGGACTAGCAGTCACCGCAGCAGCTGCAGCTATTGGTGCCGGGCTTGCTAATATAGCTGTGATCCAAGCAACTGAGCCACCTAAGGCAGCAACTGGAGGTCTCTTAGTCGGCAAGGCACATAGTGAGGGCGGCATCCTGATTGAAGCGGAAGGTAACGAATACATCACTGCCAAGGACAGAGTCAAAGCACTGGGCAGAAACCTGTTTGACTTCCTCAACTTCGCACCTATCGAAAAGGTGAAACTTGCCTTTGCAGGACTGCCGATCCCCTCAGTACCCATGCCTGCCAACTTGGGCTCATATTACGGCTCTGGTGGCACAGTTATGACTGGAGGCAGTATGACTGCGATCATGAATACAATTGTCTCTGTGGTGCGGGAAGAGTTCAGTTCTCTGCGGCAGAGCATCAGTGACAACAAGCCCAATATTGAGATCAATGTCGATCCCCTTTCTAATGATCCGGTTCGAGTATCTGAGATAGCCGATACAGGCAAGATGATTAGGAGTGAAGTGTAATGCCAAACCTCTTTAAGATTGACTTCGTTCAAGGCAAGACAGATGCCTCTGACTATAACCAGATCAAGCATAGCCTGGTAGATACAGCCACCAATAGAGCCATCATCACTCTCAGTGTTTCAGCCGATAAGCTGCAAGCGGTATCCAACTATAGCAGAGAACCCAAGCGACTTATTTTTGAGTGTTTCCCTACCACCTGGATACAGGTGAACATCCTCTCCGGAACTAATGAGTATGAGCGTTACATCTCCCACTTTGAAGTTAAGGTCTATCGGGATAATGTGCTGTTCTTTTCTGGTGTCATCGATACCTCCCAATTGTCTTTCGATGTAAGCTCTGGCATCCTCAAGTTCACTTGTTACGATAAGATTAAGCTATTGTCGGTCTATTCCGATCTCACTCACTATTACAGCCTGACAACAGGTTATCTGCCGATCTGGATACTTGGTTACTTTCTGCAGGATA